>CAZZZY010000779.1:0-3343 GCA_964658545.1 uncultured Acetobacteraceae bacterium
AAGCGATTTACATTTCTTAATCTAGTTGTGTTTTTTAGCGCCCACCTACTTACTCAGTAAAAATGCAATACGCTTGGATTAAGGCTAAAATCTTTATCAAAGTCAAATTTTTTAACGAACCACAGAGGCGCAGAGAACACTGAGAGAAGAAATAAATGTTTAACTGAACTGTATTGAGTACACTTTTAAGACAGCCATCATAAACCAATGGATATAGCTCTAATCGTTAAATTTCTCGCTCCCTGTCTGCCATATCTATTGAATATGGGTAATAAAGCCGTAGAAGGGGCATCACAGAAAGTAGGTGAGGATGTATGGAATAAAGCCAAGGCGATTTGGGGAAAATTACATCCCAAAGTAGAGGCTAACCCAGACGCGAAAAAAGCAGCCGAAGCAGCAACGAAAAATCCAGGGGATGAAGATTACCAAGCAGCGTTCCGGGCGCAATTAAAAGACATTTTAAACTCTGATACAGCATTGGCCCAAGAGATAGCCAAGATTTTGGAAGAAACAAAATCTGCTGATAGTTCTGTTAGTCTCAATGCTCAAGCTTACGATGAAAGTATACAGATAAATACAGCAGGTAACGTTAATAATCCAAATTATGACTTGACTAGGAATATCAACAGCCCAAAGTAACCACCAATATTACTATTCTTGGTGCTGCACAGCAAGAAATATTGGAGTTGCTAGAACGCAGCACCAAAATAGAATCGCCGGGGGTTCTCAAAGCCGGGAATCCCGGTAAAAGTTTGGCTTACTGGCAAGGAAGAACAGCGGAAATCGCTCAAATACAGCAATGGTTAACTGATGAAAATACCTTTTTAATTGGCATAGAAGGCATCGGTGGCACTGGTAAATCCATGCTGGCTGCTAAAATTTATGATGAAATTGCGGGTTTCCCTAAACGATTTTGGGCTGATGTCAGTAACAGGGCAGGTTTTAGCGATTTAGCTCGCCAAGTCCTCACAGAGTTTGGCTTTCCCGTTCCAGAACAAGAAGCGCAGTTAGTAGAGGCGCTAATTAGGTGTTTACGTTCTGGGCAATTTTTACTGATTATTGACAACCTGGAGAGTTTATTACAATCTGATAGATTGTGGGGAAGTTTGTTTTACGGTGACTTTTTCAATGGTTGGGTGGAATCTGGCGGTAATAGTAAGATGCTAGTCACCACCAGGGAAAGACCAGAATTAAAAGGCTTTGAGTGGCTATCCTTGAAAGGTTTGCAACTAGATGAAGCAGTAGCAGTGTTAACTGTATTAGGCATTCGGGGAGATTTAACGCAGTTTGTGGAATTAGTAGATGGACATCCCCTACTGTTGAGATTGGTAGCAGACTTATTAAAAGAAGAATATCCCCAAGACCCAGACTTAAGCAGATTAGCAGATTTAGGCTTAGGGAATTTGCGGCAGTTGTTGACAGATTCCCAAGTGGTAGGTATCCATCGCCGGGAAAATGTGGGGATGGTGTTGGTATTGGATGCCAGTTTTAATCGGTTGAATGAGTTACAAAAGGTGTTGTTGCTGAATATTAGTGTTTATCGTGGTGCGATTGACAGTGCAGCAGCAGTGGCTATGTTGCCGGTAAGTTCAGCAGCCGAGATTGAGGGAGAATTGAGGAATCTAGTTAAGCGTTCTTTGTTGGTAGAAAAACTCAATGGTAGGCGGCGGTTTGAGTTTCAGGCAGTGGTGTTGGAGTATGTGCGGTATAAAGCTGGCGATCGGACGGAGGCGCATCAAAAAGCCATTGGTTATTATCGCTCAATCGCTAAACAACCACCTTGGACGACAAAAGACGATATTAAAGAATACTTGGAAATCTTCAATCACTTTTATCAGTTGCAAGATTATAACTCTGCCTTTGATAGCATTTGGTTTTGCGATGATTTTTTAACCTTACAGGGTTATTACATAGACCAAGTAGAATTATATGGGCAGTTGGTAAATAAATGGGAAGAAGTTGACGATAGAGAAAATTGTAATTATCGGGCTTCTCTGACTTCATTAGGCAATGCTTACTTTTCCTTGGGGGAGTACCCACGAGCGATTGAGTTCTTCGAGCAGTCTTTGGATATATCCAGAGAGATAGGCGATCGCAATACTGAAAGCAAATCCTTAATGAATTTGGGTCTTGCTTACTTTTCCTTAGAAAAGTACCAACGGGCGATTGAGTTCTTCGAGCAGTCTTTGGATATATCCGGGGAGATAGGCGATCGCAATGGCAAAGGTAATTCCTTGGGCAATTTGGGTAATGCTTACTTTTCCTTGGGAAAGTACCCACGGGCGATTGAGTTCTTCGAGCAGTCTTTGGATATATCCAGGGAGATAAGCAATCGCAATGGCGAAGGTAATTCCTTAATGGGTTTGGGCAATGCTTACTTTTCCCTGAAACAGTACCAACAAGCGATTGAGTTCTACAAGCAGTCTTTGGAAATATTTAGGAAAATAGTCGATTACAATGGCGAAGGTGCTTCCTTAATCGGTTTGGGCAATACTTACTACTCCATGAGACAGTACCGACGGGCGATTGAATTCCACAAGCAGTCTTTGGAAATCAAAAGAGAGATAGGCGATATTCGAGGGCAAGCAATCGCCTTGTGTAACTTAGGTTTGGAATGGGAAAAAGTTGGCCAAGAATCAGATGCGCTGGGTGCTTATCGTAATGCCAGCGAACTATATAAGACTATGAGACTCGATGCTGATGTGCAAGATTGCAACAACGCAATTGAGCGTCTTTCGCAATCAAAAACGCCAGTAGTTTCTCGCCGTGGGTTTTGGGCGTGGTTGTGTCGGTTGTGGCGTTGGGTACGCGCTTGGTTCCGGCAGTGATTTTGTTTTACGCACAGAAGAGGCTTTATAGAGTGCGATATTGTAGGATATGTTAATTAAATGTAACGAACCAACCACACCTAAATCTCTACCAACCCACAACTAAGCTACTTGCAGAGGCTTTGTAGGTAGCATCCTGGGTTCTGGTAATGGTTTATTCTCTTCAGAAAGCATTTCCACAAAAGCCTCGATTACTTCCTGACCATTTTTCGCAGCTTCCTCGTAAGTTCTACCATGTGTATGAAATTGTTGCCAAGGGAACTCAGGCAAGTGAACTAAGAAAAGTTGATCCTCTTGTGACCATTGAATCACCATACTGTAATGATAGATCATTCTTCACCTTCCTCGTTTACAAGTTTTTCGAGTTATTCCAGCTTTTTCAGCACCCGTTGAATGCCTCTTTCTAAGAGGATGTTTTAAAAGTGGTCGGCTGTAATTTTAGGCACTTCTAGATCCCCCTTAAAAAGGCTACGGTGTATACATAAGTCTGAAATACCTGATGAATCTGGGTTGTT
>CAZZZY010000780.1:0-3332 GCA_964658545.1 uncultured Acetobacteraceae bacterium
ATAGTGTTAACCCCAATCCGAAGCCCGTATCCACCCCCCCCCATAATGCTATAGGTAACTCCCATTGGGAAGGGGGGGATACTACCGATTCTGAACCGCCTCCGACTAATCGCACTACCTTACTTCATTGCGTAGAAATACTACGAGGAGGTATTTCTCGTGGGGTGGACGCGATTAAAGGCATTCTCAAGCGATGGACTGGGGATTTGCGCTGGGAAACGGTGCTGGAGTTGGAGACGATCGCGGCAAATGAACTGCGGCAAATCGAGGCTCAAGTCCCGGAATTTTATCAATGGCTAAACGAGGAAGTGTTGCCGATGGAAGGATAAGTTAACGATGAAAACCTGTTATTCGTGCGTTTACCCACCTGTGAAACCAAAAACCGCAAATCCTTACACTGCGAATGTTTGCTGACCGAATGGAAAAAATAGGTTATGGAAACTAGGATTTACCAAAACTATTTTTTCGGGGGCGATCGCTGACGGTAGAGCTGTTGTAGAGGAATAAAAAAGTTCAACAATTTCTGTCAGGTGTTTTTCCCCACCCGATACATCTGTCCATGATTCGCTCTTAAGTGAAACCTGTACGCCGCGGCCATGCTACGTCAATTCCAGAAGGCGTAGCTCATCGCGCCTACATTCGGGTGTTTACAAGAGCTATTTAGGAAATTGGAGTGGATAGGTGAGAGAATAATGATTTAGAAAGACGCTTGACTCAAAAAAGGGCAGGTGTAGTGCTTTTTCGTCATGGCTTCTAAAACGACACCGCTTCTTAACTTAGTGTTGGCAACGCCGCCGCCATTAACACTTCACCCAGCTGCGGTCTATTTGTCTAGCCTGACATCTTCTTCACGGCGAACGATGGAGAAAGCACTAAATGTCATCGCCCGAATGCTAACGGCTTCGGTTGAGAGTGATGCATTGTCTTTGGATTGGTCGAAGTTGCGTTACCAGCACACAGCAGCAATTCGCTCAGTATTGATGGAACTGTACTCTCCGGCGACTGTAAATCGGATGCTTTGTGCTTTACGGCGGGTGCTGAAAGAAGCACAGCGGTTGGGGTTAATCAGCGCCGATGATTATGCAACAGCAGTGGATCTCAAGCGTGTACAGGGGGATTCACCTTTAAGGGGACGGTTGTTAAAACCAAGTGAAATTGCCGCGCTTTTGAGTGATTGCAAAAACGACCAGACTTTAATTGGGAAAAGAGATGCCGCGCTGATTGCGATTTTGAGTGGCTCTGGGTTACGTCGGTCGGAGTTAGTAGCATTAGACACAAAAGATTACCAAAAAGAATATAGTTCTTTGCTTGTACGCAAGGGCAAAGGGGGAAAGTCTCGGACAGTGTATTTGCCGGATGGGGCGGTGGCAGCTTTGAATGATTGGCTTGAAGTCAGAAGTAATGCACCTGGAGCATTAATTTGTCCTGTACGGCGAGGTGGTCATGTTCAGATTGGGCGAATGACTGACCAAGCGGTGATGACAATTCTCCGCAAACGGGCCTTAAGTGCCGAAGTAGCTTCTTTCAGTCCACATGATTTTCGACGCACGTTTATTACTAGTTTGTTGACTGCTGGTGTTGATGTTTTAACGGTGAGCCGACTGGCAGGACACGCCGACCCAGCAACCACGCAGAAATACGATTTGCGTTCTGAGGAATATAAGCGTCAAGCCGTTCAATTGTTGCACGTTCCTTACGGCGAATAAACAGCAGGGACAATTTTCTTTACCGTTGTCCATACCCAATTCTTGATTTGATACCCATCACTTGCTCTCCCGCCATCGGCACGCCACTTGCGATCAGCTTTGCTGCTGCACGGAGCGCAATCGCCGCAGTCTTCACCTGAGATCACCAGTTTTTGTAGTTAGCCGATATCAATATTGATAGCAATGTAGAAAGTGCCGAAGGGAGTTTAGCTGAACGCAATTCAGTTTTTTGTAGTTAGGTGATATCAATATTGATAGCAATACAGGCACGAGTGTCACCAGAGCAGAAAGTGCCATTCGGACTTGAGCTGAACGCTTTTTTAGTTTTTGATGTCGTCAATTACACAGTAAAAAAACAACTTTCACATCGCTCGAACATCCCTCGTGCTGCATCATGATATTTGTCTAGGTAAATAAATAAGTTTCTGGAGGGTTCATTTGGTCTGTTTACCTAGATGAGCATCATGCAGAAACTTTTCCCTCATAGCAATGCCTACGCTCATCACATTTACGTAATAAAGGTATTGTAAATACAATTTAAGCTTTCACAAAACAATGAAATAACTATGAAATTTTAAAGTTTAAGCGTATTGATTGGCTGATATAGCTCAATGAGGTCGTGACTCATAAAAACGCTGAATCAAATCAACTTTCCCTTTAATACCAAGATCCATTCAAGCTGATGTCAGCAAAGAAGACGAAATCAAGTCGATGTTCAGCCAGACGATCCAGCAATTCGGCACTATAGTTTTGTAACTGGGATTTAAAAAGAGCCACAAAACTTACCGCTTGTTGGAAGCGGGGGAATTAAAACCACAGAATTGGTTAATTGAGAATGCCTACAAATTTTATCAGCAAGCGCTCGCGGATATGGGAGCGCTACGGATTGAGGTGTATGATAATGGACATCAATTTTGGATGCCTGCTGCTGGTATTCCCTGGTTTGTTGCCGTTTTTGGACGCGACTCAATAATTGCTAGCTTGCAAGCGATCGCAGTTGATCATGAATTTGCCCGTGGTACGTTACTGAAACTGGCTCAACTCCAAGCAACTGAGTTGGATGATTGGCACGATGCTCAACCCGGCAAAATGCTGCACGAAATGCGCCGCGATGAGTTAACTACATTAAACCTACTTCCATATCATCCCTACTACGGAACAGTAGATACTACCATCCTTTGGATTGTTACTTTAGCTGAAGCCTATAACTGGAATGCCGATGTCAGTATGCTTGATGAATGTCGAGCGCCACTCACTAGAAAATGCCCTAAGTTGGATTGACAAATACGGCGATTTTGACGGGGATGGCTTTGTTGAGTATTTAAGGAATTGGGAAGTCGGAAGTGAATCAATACTTGTCGGGTTTTTTGGGAAAGGGACTCATGTTAAAGGGAAAAAAACCTTATATATTGAGCCTTCTACTCCTTTTGCTCAAACCCAATTTTTAACCGAGTAGTATTGGAAAGTGAATTACCTCCGACTTCCGACTTATGAATGCTGTACAATGCCTTTGAAGATGTCCGAAGTTAGAGAGCTTTTCACCCAGACATTATGGTTGTGATAAAAATCACCACGCTGTTCTAGTGTAAAGCCACCCAGCAATAATCCCAACCATACTTCTACCAT
>CAZZZY010000781.1:0-3323 GCA_964658545.1 uncultured Acetobacteraceae bacterium
ATTAGTTATTCTTTGTTCCTAATCTCCCTCATCTCCCCATTCCCCATTTATTATTTTCCCAGCTCTTGCGATCGCTCGGTGGCAGCTTTCACTGCTTCAATTAAAGCTGAACGAAATCCTGCCTGTTCTAGCTTGGCAATTCCCGCAATGGTTGTACCACCGGGACTGGTAACACGATCTTTAAGTTCTGCTGGGTGCATTTTAGTTTCATGCAACAGTTTCGCTGTTCCCAGAACGGTTTGCAAGGCTAGTTGATTGGCAATTGCTCTAGGTAAACCTGCGGATACTCCGCCGTCAGCAAGTGCTTCTACTAGCAGCGCTACGTAAGCGGGGCCGCTACCAGATAGCCCTGTGACTGCATCCATCAGCCCTTCTGACACTTCCACTACTTCGCCCACCGCAGAAAAAACTTGCTGTGCTATTTGGTGGTGCTTAGGGCTGGTGTATGCACCTGAACAAATGGCGCTAATCCCTGCTCCCACAGTTGCGGGGGTGTTGGGCATTGCTCTAATAACTGGCAATCGCACAAATGCAGCTTCTAGCTGACTTAAAGGCACACCCGCCAAGATGGAAATAATCAGAGGTGAGTGTTCTCTATTAAGAATATCAATATCTGCTAATTCTTGAGCGATCGCGCTGAACACCTGCGGTTTCACTGCCAAAAAGACAACTTCTTTTGCTTGAGTGAAAACCTCGCTATTATCTGTCGTCACAGCAACATCGTATTGCTGTTTCAAAAAATCTAGGCGTGAAGATAGCGGTTCGCTAACTATAACTTCTGATGATTTATAAATTCCACGCACAATAAGGCGGGATAAGAGCGCTTCTCCCATTACCCCACCACCAATTAATCCAAATTTTATAGTCATTGATTATTAGTCATTTGTCATTAGTCGTTTGTCGTTTGTCATTTGTCACTATTCTCAAAACCAGGACAAATGACAAAGGACAAACGACTAACAACTAATTTAACTCTATTGTGCCATCCGGTTAGTTTCGTTGCCCCAGGTTTGATTTGGAGAACCTGTAGGACGAGAGGGACGGGCTGGCGGTTGTGGTACTTCATGAAGAACGCCACCTTGGGTACTAACTTGGACACAGCTTGGCGTAAACAAGAAGATGCTCTCACCGATGCGCTCTTGATGTCCATCTAGTGCGTAAGTACCACCTGCAACAAAATCTACTGCTCGTTGAGCTTGATCTGGGTCCATGATTGTCAGATTTAATACCACTGACTTCCGTTCTCGCAACGCTTGAATTGCCTGGGGCATTTCTTCAAAGGTGCGTGGTTCGAGTACTAAAACTTCTGAAATTCCGTTAATTGCTCCTGGCATACCAATCACATTCCCCATTGGTTTTGAACCTGCTGCGATATCATCTCCCATTGTAGGCACTGGTTCCCGCCAGCGTCGATTTTGAGCGGTTGCGCTCTCTTGTGGGGCTGGGGGCTGAGGATTTTCTTGCTGATACAGATTTTGGTAATTATTATCTGTTTCTGGTTCTTCTTCGTAATATTCGTATTCCACTTGCTCATTTAGACCTACAAAGTCTCTGAGTTTGGAAAAAATGTTGTTCATGGTCTGTGTACTCTCCTGGTGCGAATAGCCGATATTGACTTGGCTGAGGATTGATTGAGTAAGAGCGATCGCTACATCGGTGGATACTTCAGCAAGTATATTGCTATTTGTAGCCCATACTACGGGTTTTGGCGATGAACTGACACTTATTGGAAAGGTCTGTGCATCGCCTAAACATAATAATGAGTCAAGATTATATCCTAAGGTTTGTCCGAAGGAAAGTTCTTTTTACCCCATTTTCCCTTGGCGATTGCTCTTGTCAATACTATATCCTTTGTTTCTAATTGCACCAGTTTCTTACAAAATTCTTGTCATCAAATCCTGATCTCTATTAATACTGACCTACAAGGCTGATGATCAATAGGCTTAAGAGCGATCGCCAAACAATATTGTTCCTAATCGTACCATCGTTGCGCCTGCTTGCACTGCTAGTTCGTAGTCGCCTGACATACCCATAGACAAGTGCTGCATTTTAATGTGCGACCAGTTTTGTTCCTGGATTTCCTTGGCTAGCTCACGGTTGAGATTAAACACATTCAAAATTTCCGGATCATTTAATCCTGAAGGTGGAATTGTCATCAAACCCTGAATTTGTAAAGTTTTATATTGATTGAGGGTGGGTAAATCAGCCAACAGTTCTGGTACACTCCAACCAGACTTGTTAGGATCGGGGAGAATTTTCACTTGCAGGCAAACTTGGGGACTCACTCCCAGCTGTTGCGCCAATTGATCTAAGCGCTGTGCCAGTTTCAAATTATCGACGGAGTGAATCCAAGAGAATTGTTCGATGGCTTTTTTGGCTTTATTGCTTTGCAAATGTCCAATAAAGTGCCAGGTAATATCTGGCAAGTCTTGCAACTCGGCCTGTTTGCTGGCGGCTTCTTGGATGCGACTCTCCGCAAAATCACGAATTCCTGCGGCATAGGCAGACCGAATGGCCTGGGCAGAAACTTGTTTGCTAACAGCAATCAATTTGACTGAAATTGGCAGAGAGGAGCGAATGGAAACAATACGTTCGGAAATCGAACTACTCATTGGAAGGTGCGTTGGAAAACACTCTGAAGCTGATCGTACTCCTGAGAATGTCCACTGCGCCGCAGGGTACGTAAGCGATTTTCCAACATCATTCTCGCCTCAGTCCGTCCTATAGGCTGGAATTTAACACCCTTAACATCATTTGCGACCAAAAAAAACAGGCGCTGGGCATAAAGTGTGGTGAACAAATCCTGGGTTTCATCAACCATACAGATTTTGTAGAGTAAACCCCAAGTTGGATGGTTTATGTAAGTTTCTGCGTTTTCTGGATTCATTTAAGAGTCAAGGTGTAGTCAAGGTGGAGTATATATATCTTTTCGCAGTGAATTCCAAACATTCAGACGATAATACCAAGATTCGTCAGAATATTTGCTTAAAATGCAAAACTGCGGTTACGAAGACCTTGATCTAGTTTCTAATGGGCAGATGAAGCTAGTGGTAGTGAAGCGAAATGGTACAACAGAAGCCGCAAAGCGTAGATTCAGGGAGTAGAGGCTGGTTGATAAACATCACCATCTGCTTTGGTGATTTCAATTTACCAATCTATCGGGACAAGGTACAAAGTAGTCCTGATCCTCTTGTTGGAAGTTCGGTATGGCAAGTGAAAACACCCTTTGAAGTTCCCAATGCTAACAGCGAACTTTTCAACTTATTTCCATACTGCCACAGTTGTGGCTAAATGGCACAAAATAGCTAACTTTAAGTGGGAAT
>CAZZZY010000782.1:0-3318 GCA_964658545.1 uncultured Acetobacteraceae bacterium
TTTGCGTCATCTTCTACATCTTGGTTAATATCTGGGTCGGACTTAGCCAACTCCTCTAAACCAGCAATGATTTTAGCAGGAGCGTATTTTTCACCCAGTAATTCAAACAAATCTTGACGGCTAAATTTATCTATTGTTTCAGACATTTTGTAATTCTCCTGTCGGTGGTTGTGTAAATCTGATTTGTTCAGCTTCAAATTCTTTAACGGTGTACTCCGACTTATTGGCTTCCACAATCGACCTTGCTATTTCAACCTTGTTTGTACCTTGATCTAAATCTCCAAACACTTCGCCAATCCTGCCTAGTACCCATACTTGATATGGACGAATCAATGGCGCTCTTAACCTTTTTTCCTGTGCCATCTTCTGCATTTGGATTCGTGATAATTTATACTGAGGGATTGTTTCAGCCACTTCTGTCCAACGCTCCCATGTCCGATAGCAAATATCCAAAACTCGCAACATTTTGGCATTAGTCATCGGTAAAACCAAAGGATTCAACCCAGAATTAGTGGTCTTTCGGCTAAAAAGTTGTTCTCTCCATGCTTGGTTCATCAATAAATAGTCAATAGGTAGTCAAGAGTGTAAAAAACATAGTCAATACCCGTGTCAATTCCGTATGATTTTGATGTCATATTCTCTATTAATTGATAGTGAATTAACTGTGATTGACCTTGCTTTTATACAATAAAAAAGCCACTCGCAATCTTCAAGGGCTTTTTCGGATTTCGTAGAGTTTTCTGTTTTAGCTAAATTTGAAGATTCCGCGAAACTTGTTCAAAAATTTTTTGCTGTTCATTCACCAATAAAGCGATTGCCCACTTTGGTGGCTGATTATAAAACCATTTGCAAATTGTCGCAGTCGATGGCGGGGACAGTTCAGCCCGATGATACCATGCAGCAATGAATGGCTCAAGCAATCTAACAGCTGTCGAGACAAATTCATAGTCCCCAAGCCGGGTGTGTAACCCTGCTAACTTGACTGCTTTAACTGCAATTTCTTCCAGTTTATTTTTCGGTTGGTATTCGTCTTCCGACAACAAAAATAGTTCACTCTTGCAATTGAACTTGTCTTCTAATGTTCGTACCATGTTTAAGTACCCTCCTATGGGATTAGCGTCACAAGGAGCGGAAACGGCGATCGCTTACCTTGTCCGGGGGCGATCGCTTGAAGCTTATTTAAAAATATTGTGTGCCTCCGGCAAGGCATAAGATAAAGACTGTCTCAATCCGACTACCGATAAACATCGTTAATCCAGTTCCCATCATGCTGAAACACAAAGCCAACTTCGCTGTGCTTGCAGGTATTGTGATGTTGAAATAGTTCGGTTTCTTTTGCCCGAAAACCATGACACAGCCACTCAAAATAGTAGAAAATGCGAAAACTCCAATGGCAGATTTAAGAATGAATTTTTTTGTGTTCATTTTTGCTTTTTGGGTGGTTCGTGCTTCGATAACAGAGCGCCAAAATCATAAATTGTTACTGTTGGTTTTGGTTCCGGCTCCGGTTTTGGTTTTGACTCGATTACGAGTTCAGGACTACCCAACCCGACTGCATTTCTGATTTCTTGTTCCATATCAAAATTCTCATTTTTGAGTCATCTGCTTCATATCATCGATTGCATCCAAAACTTCCCCCAAAATATTGAAAGCATCGTTTAAAACCACGTCATTCAATGTAGAAAAGTATTCGGAGGATTCGATATTGCGATAATCTTGACTACTGCTAATAAGCCGCAGTGTATATTGACACCCTTGCAAGATGGCTTGAATTTCTGAAGTAGTTAGCTTAATTTCCATTGGTGTGTTCTAACTTTGAAAAACTGAATCGATTTCGCCGTTATCAATAGCCTTCTTTGCGTGGCCAACAGCTTGCGTATGATTGTCAAAGGTTTGAGTTGAAGGTGATGCCCAAGTTGTTTTCAAAAAGCCCTGCTTCCCAACGTGAACATCTACAGCACCATCTGATAATTCAGTACTCTCAATTTTGTAGCCGCCATGTTTGGTTTTGTACTCTTTCATTGCCTTTAACTTACCTAAAATTTATCTCGTTGAATGCTGAGGCTTGCTCCGACTAAAGAACTGCCCAAGAAAGCAGAAAAACTGACCAACATTGCACCTAAGCAGATGTTTTTCTGTTGCTCCCAACCAGAGATGATTATGTTGGGATTAGCATTTGTATCAATAATCTCCATTCCCCAACATCCCATTGCCCCTACTCCTGAAAAGCCAGTTAAAAGCAGAGAGACAATTGCAGTTGTTTCTATCGTGCGATCAATGAATAATTTGGGGTTAAATCTTCTCTTAGTACGGCGAAAAACTAATTTATTACGAGTGTTTGAAGGCAAAGATGATTGATGAGTTACTTTCTGTGTTTTCACTTTGCATCCTCCAATTCAATAAAAAACCCTGCACCAGTATTCTTAATCTTTACTTTTCTTTGATTGACTAACATTTGAATCACGTTAAGACTGAAGTTGATGTGACATAATCGAGCGCTACCCCCACAACGACGAAGATACTGTATGCACAAGGAGGAATGGTCAGCAGGGACGGGATGAGTGGATTTTCTCGGCATAATGTTTTCTCTTTGATAATGCGAATAAGTGTTTAGGCAGAAAAATTAAGAGCATGGCTAGCTTTTTGCCAGTCACGCTCTTGAACCTTATAAATGTCGCCAGAAGTTCTTGCTGATAGTCTTGAGACTGACTACATTGGGTTCTGTTGCGGCTTCAGGAGCATGACCAACAGCCACCGCAGCAGCAATTGGTGCGGGTGTCGTTAACAGGGAATTGAGTAATTCTTGTTGATAGTCAATATCTGTTACTGTGCGGTAAACTCTGTGATAATTTATCTGCATCCCCAAAGGTGTTGGGACAATTTTCAGATATTCATTAAGAGCAGATATGTAGGTATCACCAAAATTCTGGAGAGCAACAGCCGGACGGATAATATTCAACAATTGAATAGCTCGTCTAATGTCTGCAACACTGCGGCTAGCATCAATCTCTGGCTGACTTTCGCGGTAGCCTTTACCTTTTTTCTCGGCTACCAGATTATGAAATTTAGTAATGGCTCTTTGATGATTGCCTAATGTGTGGACTTTAGTTTGCGCTTGATAACCGACTCTGCCCCACTGCACTGTTAAGTTACCATCTTCGACAATGGCCGCCCAGAATTTATTGCTGTTCTGGATAGCATCAACAAAAACTAAATAGATTTCCATGTTTCTTACCTTGTCAACTCATGGCTTGACGGGCATTGCCCCATCTGAGATAGATATACTGAACGCGATCGCTACGAACCTAAAAGAGCGAT
>CAZZZY010000783.1:0-3305 GCA_964658545.1 uncultured Acetobacteraceae bacterium
GTGCCGCTTCCCTCTCAGCCCTAAAGGGACTGAGTTTCCCGCATCCCGCGTATTCCTATGAACTTTTGGCGAAATTTTTGTAAATTTTCTCCGCACCAGCGTCATTTATAGCTTTCAAGACTAGAGTTTGGACATTGATCCTTCAGATTACCCTGATACACGTTAGCGATCGCCCATGACAAGAAAACATACTAAACTGCTTCGTAGGATGGGATTTAAGTTTAAGTTGATTTTGAGTTTAATACTGTTGTTGTTTGGGTTGCGAATTCCCTACGTATTAGCCCAAGTACCAACTACTACTGAAGTTCAACAGTTGGTACGCCAGGGGCGGGAAGCATATAATTTAGGACGCTATTCTGAGGCTATCAAGTTATTACAACTCGCCATAACTCACAATAGCGATCGCACTCAAGCTCTGATCCATAGCAACTTATCCCTAGCATATCAGCAACTTGGCGATTGGGATGCAGCCCAACAGCAGATATCAGCTAGTTTGCAACTTTTACATCCCTCCCAATCAAACCAGGATTCTCCAACGCTGCTGAAAATCTACGCGCAATCCTTGGATATCCAAAGTCGCCTTTGGTATGTGCGTGGGAAACCAGAAGCCGCATTAAATAGTTTGCAACAAGCAGCAGAAATTTATACACATCTGGGAGATGAAGCTTTAAGCATTGGTAATACCATCAATCAAGTGCAAGCATTACAAGGATTAGGGCTGTATCAACAAGCATACAATCACCTCGAACAGATTCAGCAAAGATTGAGTGCAATACCCGACTCTGTGATTAAAGCTGAAGGATACTTGAGTTTAGGTAACGTTCTGCTGGCTATTGGTGAGTTAAAGCGATCGCAAACAGCGTTACAGAATAGTTTAGCACTGGCGGAAAACTTGCCATCATCATCATCAGCTAAAACTGAAGTTAAAAGTGCTGCTTTGGTTAGTTTAGCAAATATGTTTTGGGCAAAGGGAAACTTGGAGCGCGATCGCTACACAAATCGTAACTATAATGATATCCCTTGGCAGTGCCAAGAGCATTCACAAAGTGACTCCTTGGGAGTATCGCTTCCCAAGACTGCAATGCAATCATATCAAAATGCAGTCTTGCAATACCAAAAAGTACTAGATATACCATCATCTCCATCAATACAAGTTCAAGCACAGATGAATTATTTGAGCTTGTTGGTGGAAACTGGGCAATTATCCGCAGCACAGGCATTATGGCACAAAATCAAACTTTCTGACTTACCAAATGGTCGTCAGGCGGTGTATGCAAAGATTAACACCGCGCAGAATCTCGCCTGTATCTCTCAAAAAAGCGCTGTGGATATTTCTATGTCCCAGGAAATTGATAATTTATTAGAGACGGCGATTCAAGATGCAACACAACTCCAAGACTCCCGCGCTTTATCTTATGCTCTTGGTAATCGTGGTGGGTTCTATGAATATCTGGCTACAGAAGCATTGCATAAATCACTGCTAAAGTCAATATCAAAAGCACTACAATCTGACTTAACCCCCAACCCCCTTCTCTACAAGGGAAGGGGGCTAATTTCCAAGTCTGTCTCTTTGCCGGAGAGAGGTTTCACATATCTTGAAACCAGCCAAAAGCTGACACAACAAGCATTACTCCTCACTCAATCCATCACCGCCCCAGACATTGCTTATCAGTGGGAATGGCAGATGGGGAGAATTTTAGCAGCGCAGACAAAAGATGATCAAGCGATCGCCTTTTACAAAATGGCTGTAGAAAGTCTCAAATCTGTTCGTAGTGATTTGCTTACCATCAATTCCGATGTGCAATTTTCCTATCGAGATCATGTAGAACCTGTCTATCGCGGATTAGTCGATTTACTATTAAAAAATAATATTAACTCAGCAGCATCTCAAGAATATCTCCAGCAAGCAATTGTAAATATAGATGCACTACAACTTGCAGAACTCCAGAATTTTTTACGCTGTAATCTAGCACAAATATTCCCTATCAATCGGGAAAATAATATTGTTGATCCTAACGCCGTTTTTATCTATCCCATCATTCTAGAAAACCGACTAGAAGTTATCTTTAAGTTACCAGGACAACACCTAGAACACTATGTACATCCCATCTCACGGACTGAACTTCAAGATACTGTAATGCAACTCCGCAGTGCCATATACACTCACAATCCTAGTAAAATCCAAGCTAAATCACAAATTATTTATCGCTGGCTAATCAAACCAATTGAAACTTATTTAAACGCACATAACCATATAAAAACCTTGATTTTTGTCTTGGATGGGGAACTCCGCAATATTCCAATGGGAGTATTGTATGACGCAGAAAAAGAACAATATCTCATCCAAAAAGATTATGCGATCGCCCTGCTACCAAATTCACAATTATTTGATTTAAGTAATTCACAAATTGAAAAACCAAAGATATTAGCTGGTGGCATAGGAGAGCAGCAAAACAATATAGAAAATCATAATTTTTCGTCACTCAATATTGATGAATTGCAGCAAATTGCTAAAATAATACCCAGCAAACTGTTAATTAATTCTCAGTTTACCCCAGCAAACCTCCACAAGCAGTTACAGTCAGGGGCATTTTCGATTGTTCATTTTGTCACTCATGGCAACTTTAGTTCCAACCCTGAAGATACGTATCTACTCGCCTACCAGCAACTGATTAAAGCTAGGGAGTTAAATAATTTACTGCGGGATGACACAGTTAATTCCAGAGCTATCAAACTGCTGGTACTGAGTGCTTGTAAAACAGCTGAAGGCGACAATCGGGCAATTTTGGGGTTAGCTGGACTTGCTGTGCGGGCTGGCGCAAATAGCACCATCTCAACCTTATGGCAAATTAATGATGGTTCGACATCTCAATTGATGGTGCAGTTTTATACTGAACTTAAAAAAGGTGGGGTGACTAAAGCTGAAGCACTGCATCGAGCGCAAAAAGCACTATTGGCAAAGCCTGAGTATCAAAATCCTTATTACTGGGCACCGTATATATTAGTTGGTAATTGGTGGTGATTAGTAACGCAGTGTGAGATTTATTAATAAAAATATGGCTGCGCCAAGACTTGTGTGTACACCGTAGGCGAATCGGAGAGAGACTTTGAATTTTCACCCTTAGAGCATCGGGAAGGGGGTTAAGTTTTTCGTGGACTTTTCCACATGACTTGAATTGTAAGACCTTCTCTTCAGCTTAACGGAAATGTATTGGCTTATGAGTTGATTCACAGGCAGTTTTTTATTGGCTCGATTTATTTCAGGAAGAATATTAAACCTCATCTATGTTGAGAACCGTAGTTTT
>CAZZZY010000784.1:0-3298 GCA_964658545.1 uncultured Acetobacteraceae bacterium
GCCAGTGCGCCCTTGCGGGTTCCCCGACTTGTAGCAACTGGCGCGACACAGAGAGGAAAAAGAAATTTTTCGAGTCACCTTGAAAGGGCTAAATTTAGGACTTACGCATTGACACGAAATACAAAATATATATTTGTTGAAAAACCAGATATGTCGTAGGGGCACAGCAGTGCTGTGCCCTCCATAGCGCGGGTTTATGTCCCATCAAAGAATAATTAATCAAAGCCTCAACGTAAGAGGATGTTTTAAATGTCAATGTAAAGGAATTTAAACACCAACATAATTTTATCAAGTTAATTAAGTAATCAGACAAAATTAATTACACAAAAATCTGGTCTGAAATCCTTGATTGGCAAAGGATTGGTAAATAATTAATATGTAATTAATTATGTCCAGGTACTTATAAATGCCAGCGAATAATTAACCATTAATTAGATGGTGACTGGACAAATTGAGTTATTGTCTAGGAAAATAGGCGCGATCGCAGTAAAATTACCAATGCTGTGGTTATAGAAAAAAACTAGCAGCTTATTAGAAATAAATTTCATGTGATCAACATTAATGGAGATGTTATGGAACCTGCTCTCCCCCTTGCTGGCTTAAACATCCTCGTAGTTGATGATGATGACGATAGCCGCTTTTATATTACTACCGTGTTAGAAGCTGATGGAGCAACGATCATGGCAGTTGCATCGGCGGCGGTAGCATTGAAAGTACTACCTGAGTTGCAACCAGATGTTTTGATTTGTGATATTGCTATGCCTGGTGAAGATGGCTACACCCTCATCCGCAAAATCCGGGCACTGAAGCCTGATGTTTGGGAAAAAATTCCCGCTATCGCCCTAACTGCCTATGGCGATAGCGAGTATCGTAGCCGTGCCCTAGAGGCGGGCTTTCAGACTCATGTGGCTAAACCAGTTGATCCAGGAGAACTAGTTGCGATCGTTGCTAATTTGGTTGCTTCTCAATCATCTAGAGCAGATACCCCCTGATGAATGTGGGCTAAAGGCGTTCGCGCAAGCAAAGAGGGGATTCTACATTCACAGACCCGCCATAAGAGGGCAGGCTTTCTAAGCTCAATTTACCTGGCCGTACTGTTTTTTGTTTTGGCTGACTGGGCGGTAAGCAAAGCCATGCCGTTAGGCTTATCGCAATATCTCCAGCATCTGATAAAAGATATTCTTCCGAAATATAGTTAACTGGGCGGCAGTGTAGTGGTCAGGATTTACGCAACTGGCACAAGCGACGGCGTGGTATGGACACTAACTAGCAACTTACGTTAATACACCCTCTACTTATTTTCTCATGACGTATTTCAATAGTGCTTCACTAATGCGATTTCTATTGCGAATACAAAGCTTTTGGAATGTTAGTTAGCTAATACTTATGTACTATGAAATGGCGATCGCATTGTGCAAGTTGCGTAAGTCCTGTGCTACTTAAATAATTGTTTTTAGATGTTGTAACAAATCCGCTGCTTGTCTTACACCCTCTATTCGTTCCACAGGCTGACCTTGCTTAAATAGTACTAGGGTCGGTAGGGCATGAATTTCATACTGACTAGCCAAATCAGTGTATTTTTCTGTATCTATTTTGACAATCCGCAGGCGATCTTTAAGTTGGGCATTGACTTGCTCCAAAATTGGCACCATCATCTGACATGGGCCACACCATTCAGCATAAAAATCCACTAATACAGGTACATCAGAAGCAGACAACATCTCTTCAAAGCTGTTAAATTGTTTTTTAGTTGCCATGTGACACACCGATTTTCAATTGTTTCTTTTAATGGTAATTCTTAGAAAATAAAATCGGTATAGGTTCATGGGTTTTTCTTAGGGAAAGATTACATTAGTTAATGTAAATCAAAAATATTAAATAATTCTAAAAAAAATATACATATTATTTTTATTTGTGTATGGAAAGTTAGATATTCCGCTTGCAGTAGTAGATATTCTACGCTCATTCGGACATGATACTTTATCTGCATTTCTCACAAGCAGTAGGGGTGGGTTGACGCTTACTTATTATTATTTACCTAGATGATCACAATTAGGAAAATTTCGCTAATCGTATCCACCAAGCTATTACTCTGACTTTTCACGGTATCTGGAAAACCTCTCTCCTAAAAGGAGAAAGACTTTGAATTTTCGTAACCGTTCACAGGAGTTATCCTACTACTGTAAAAAATAAGTAGTAGGCGATCGCCGCAAGTCACTTCCAGTACCACTGATACTGAGCAGGCGTTGACCTGTGCCCCGAATCTCATAATACATTTGCAAATCACGAACAGATACAAATGGCATGAGTATTTTTCCTGATGATTTTTATAGAAGTTAGTTGAGGTAACTGTCCCAATAAGTAATCAGACAAAATTAATTACACAAAAATCTGGTCTGAAATCCTTGATTGGCTAAGGATTGCTAAATAACTAATATGTAATTAATTCTGTCCAGGTACTTATCTATAAATCTGGATACTTCATTACTTTGAGCAATCAACACTGTCTTAGAGCATCGATTCAGTAATCAAAAACCTCAGCCTTCAGCCCCATTCCCTACGCTCGCGCAACGGCACGAAGTGCGATGTCTCAGTTGGGCTATGCCTACATCAAGCCGCATAATTTGGGCAGACGACAGGCGGCGTTATACATTAATAAGTGTATCAGCAATACCGGACTTGTTCTGGCTTAGTCTCAATAGCAAAGGTTTGGAGATGTTTACTTTATCAGAAACTTCTATCCTGGCGGCAATCCTACTGGTAGCTTTAGGCATTTTGGGCTGGGGCTTTTATCGCGCCAGACCTTTTGGTAAGCTGGGAATTTTAGCCTGGTTACAGTCGGTGGTGTTGATGACTCCCTGGCTCCTGTTTTTTGGATTGTTTGCTGTGGGGATTTACATCAATATAGCGGGTATATTGTTTCTAGTGGTAACTTCCGCCGGATTGTACGTCTACTTGGGTAGACAGTTACGCGCAGCTGGGCAAGATGCCATCCTCAAGCAACGCGCAACAGAAAGACTCGCAGCTGATTCCTTACTTGAAGCAAATTCGTCACAACTAGCAGTCGCAGAACTGAAAGCGGAGATTCCACCGATACCAGAAGAGGACTTGAATGCAATTAAAGGTATTTTTGGTATCGATACGTTTTTTGCCACAGAAACCATTGCCTACCAAGATGGAGCCATTTTCAAAGGCAATTTGCGGGGAGAACCAGAAGAAGTTCACAACCGTCTAACTACAAGTTTACGACAACGCCTTGGTGATCAATATCGCCTTTTTTTAGTGGAAAATGCTGATA
>CAZZZY010000785.1:0-3295 GCA_964658545.1 uncultured Acetobacteraceae bacterium
GTCATCAAAATTTTTGCAGATATCTAATTTTGGCGATGTCTTTTTGGTTTTCGCTTTTTTGATAAAGGCGATGATATTCTCTCGTGTTGCCAAGAGTTGTTGCAGTGTCCGAATCATTGGGACAGCGCCAGGGGGAATTGAACCGATACTTCGCCCTTTCCATAATCCATCAACTCGTTCTTCCCAGTTAAAACCCCATCGCCACTGAGTCGGGTTGTTTGGGTCACGTTGGCCTATAACTCGTGGGTAAAAAACTATTGAGCCATCAAGTAGCTTTTTCTTTTCGAGATACGGATAGAGGCATCCTTGGCTATGCAGTTGTGAAGCTCTAAGGTCGTCCTCTAAGAATTTTTCGGGTATTGCAAATAACTCAGCTATTACTGATTTAATCATGCAGCCACCTCCATGACCAAATCATCGGGTACTTCAAAAATCCCCAAGCGCCCAATGTAAGGAATCGGTGTAATCTCTCGCGGATTCTCCAGCTTCCAGTGATATTGCCCAGGCATTCCCCAGCCAGAGGTAACTTGTGAAAACTTGCAATCTACTATTGTGACAATGCCAATAACTTGACCGCGACGTAGAGAGATTAGTTCTGGAATTTCTACCCCCATCCCTTGGCAAAATTCTTTCGCCTCAAAGTATTCTTTTTTGGTACAGGTTTTTGCGGCGTGAATCAGAATGTCGCCGCGATAATGAATAGGCCAGCCTCGGTTTTCTATGTCTTTAAGAGCATAAATAATTGCCCATGCCCAAGGCTGACGGACGGATAGCGCTTTCATAACATTTGTGCTGATGATTGACTGAACAAAGCTAAAACCTTTCCCCCTTTCCCTTTACTCCACTTTCGTAACGAAAGCGAACTAGTAGTGCCAGCGCCAGTAAATCCTTTACTTCGTGGGCCCCCACCTTCCCCTTTCCTCAGTCCTCGCAGCCAATATTTACCTACTTCAATAAATTGGTTCATTAGTTTATCTTCCAGTAGCTCCTTAAAAACTACGACCACGAGATAAATTCTTGAATCTGGTAAACTGATGGTCAAATAAAAGCTTGACTGTACCAGTGGGGCCATTGCGTTGCTTGCGAACGACTAACTCAGCAATGCCACGATCGGGGGTATCGGGGTTGTACATTTCTTCGCGGTAAAGCATGATCACAACATCACTGTCTTGCTCAACAGCACCACTGTCTTTTAAATCACTTAGTACAGGGCGTTTATCGTTACGGTGTTCAACTTCGCGGTTGAGTTGGGACAAAGCCAGTACAGGCACATCCAAATCTTTGGCTAATCTCTTTAATCCCCGGCTGATTTCACCGACTCGTTGAGCCATGTTCACCCGTGAATCAGTATCAAGAGCCATAAGTTGTAAGTAGTCAATGATGACAAGCCCAACACCACCGTAATGGGATGAAATTCGGCGGACTTGGCTACGGATTTGATTAAGAGAAGGGCAAGATTCGTCGTTGATGAAAATCTGTTGTTCGCTTAACGCAGCGATCGCCACGCTCAAAGGTTGCCACTGACTGTCAGAGACATTCCCAGTTTCTAGAAAATTGTTTTCGATGCCGGATTCGCTGCTCAAGAATCGCTGTACGTACTCATCAGTAGACATTTCCAAGCTGAAAACGCAGATCGGCATCTTCCCAGTTTTGGCAACATTGAGAGCGAGATTACCAGCCAAAGCGGATTTACCAACAGAAGGACGAGCAGCCAGTACATACAACCGTCCTTTGCGAAAACCACCGCCGAGTATACTGTCCAGGTCATAAAATCCACTGCTTGCTGCTGGTGAGCCTGTACCAGCATGACGCGCTTCAATTTCGGTAAAAGTGTCGGCTAGGGCATGAGAAATATGAACCAAGTCAGAGGCAGAATGCTCAGACGTAATGCTGTAGACTTTTTGTTCGGCTTCGTCGAGAATTACAGGTAAATCAGTTTCGGTGGCATAGCCGAGTTGAACAATCTCAGTGCCAGCAAGGATTAACTGCCGCCTTTGGTATTTTTCCATTACCAAGTCAGCTAAAGCATCAATGTTCACAGCTGACACAGTACGGTCAACCAGACTGGCCAGTTTATTGCGTCCACCGACACGGAACAATAAGCCATTATCAGACAACCAGTTGGTAATGCAAAGCAAATCTGTTGGTAATCCTTGGCTGTACATTCGTAGGGCTGCTTGATAGATGTCTTTGTGGGCATTGATGTAAAAAGCATCTGCTACTAAGCGATCGCTGATTCGGCTCATGGCACTTGGATCGAGCATGATGCCACCGAGTATCACTTCTTCAGCCTCAATGCTTTGTGGAGGTAAGCGGTCTTGTTGCGATGTGAAGTTTGTTTTGTCTTGTGTCATAGTTCACCTCATTTGAAAATTTTGATTTCTAGAAAATCTAGATTCCGTGTTGTTCACGCAGCTTGTGGGTGTAAGTAGGCATACATTTGAGGATGCGTAAGTTTTAACCAATCCAACCATTTGAGCGTTGCACCTGGGTCTTGTTGGTCATAACGGCTGCTGAAAGAAGCGATCGCTTTGTCCTTGCCAACTTCATCCATGCGGTCTAGAAGTTCAGAGAATGTGGCTTTATGCCAATCAAGAGAACGATTTGAGTAGTAACCGATGGGTTGTGTTTCATCCGGTTTTTGTTGTGTTGTTGGTTCTGGTATTGCTGAGGGTTTAACAACTTGTGACCAATAGCCCAGTAATTCTTCTAGTCCGGCTTTAGAGCCTTCTAAGTTACTAATTGACTTGATGACAGTGGGGATTTTCTCTTGCCAAGATTCACGCTCACTCCACTTAGCCCTCTGTTTTGCGATCAACTCCACCAGTCGGCGATCGCAGGTTTGGTAAATCTTGTCTCTGGTAGCGGTACGCCAGGGGAAACGCCAACCACGTATTTTGATTTCTGTCCTGTATACGGCTGGTAACGAGTCAGTTGCCATGATGCTTGGGTCTACTAAAACCATGTCAACCAAGTCTTCAATTGACTGAAATTTTGGTTTTTTAGGATTGTTCGATTGTTCGTTTTTATCGAACGACCCCGCCGCAATAGTTGATCCTTTTGAGGGGTTATCGGTTTGTTGCAAAGACTCAAAATTTTTTGACAAGGAAGCGGGTTGTTGTGGAGTTGGTTCTTCTGGGGTTGATTCTTCTAAGCTTGGTTTTTCTGGAGTTGGTTTTTCAAGGTTTAGTTGTTCAGTTTCACACACACGCGATTTTTGGGCGGGAAGTGCGTTCTGAGTTGGGGGTGCTTCTTGTATGTGTTTTTCTTCTAATTTATTTTCTTCTAATTGTTT
>CAZZZY010000786.1:0-3286 GCA_964658545.1 uncultured Acetobacteraceae bacterium
GGGATTGACTACCGCACTGACTTTTATTCTTTGGGTGTAACTTTCTACGAATTACTCACTGGAGTTTTACCCTTTCAATCGAATGAGCCGATGGAATTGGTACATTGTCACATTGCAAAAGCAGCGCCTTTAGTATCTGAAATTAACCCACAAATCCCCCCTGTACTCTCAGAAATTGTCAGCAAATTGATGGCGAAAAATGCGGAGTCTAGATATCAAAGTGCATTAGGAATTAAATTTGATTTAGAAAAATGTTTACATCAACTACAAGTTTCTGGTAAAATTGATAACTTTCAAATTGCCCAACGGGATGTGTGCGATCGCTTGCTCATCCCCGAAAAACTCTACGGACGAAAAACCGAAGTATCAACCCTCCTCCAAGCATTTGAAAGAGTCAGCCTTGGTGCAACAGAAATGATACTGGTAGCTGGTTTTTCCGGGATTGGGAAAACAGCAGTTGTTAACGAAGTTCATAAACCCATTGTTAAGCAACGTGGTTATTTTATCAAAGGTAAATATGACCAATTTCAACGCAATATACCTTTATCTGCCTTTGTACAAGCATTTCGAGATTTAATTGGGCAATTGCTTACAGAAAGTGATAGACAAATCCAGTCATGGAAAACAAAAATTTTAGAGGCTGTAGGTGAAAATGGACAGATAATTATTGAAGTCATCCCCGAATTATCAATAATTATTGGTCAACAACCACTCGCCATAGAATTATCAGGAACGGCTGCACAAAATAGATTTAACTTATTATTCCAAAAATTTACCCAAGTCTTTACAAGGGCTGAACATCCATTAGTGATGTTTTTAGATGATTTGCAATGGGCAGATTCAGGCTCACTGAAATTAATACAGTTATTAATGGCTGATACCACTCATTTGTTCTTAATTGGTGCATATCGGGATCATGAAGTCAACCTTGCCCATCCATTAATGTTGACTTTGAGTGAAATTGCCAAAACCCAAGCAACCATTAGCACGATAGTCTTAGCACCATTGAATCAAACAGAGGTGAATTATTTAGTTGGTGATACACTTAAATGTTCAGAAAGTTTGGCATTACCTCTTTCTAAATTGGTATATCAAAAAACTCAAGGTAATCCGTTTTTTATCACTCAGTTTCTGAAAGCATTGCATCAAGATAGGCTGATTCAATTTAACTTAAATTCGGTCTGTTGGGAATGTGATCTCACACAAGTGAGTCAGCAGGCTCTGACAGATGATGTAGTTGAATTTATGGCATTGCAATTGGAAAAACTACCAGACTCTACACAGAATGTTGTCAAGTTAGCAGCTTGTATTGGGAATCAGTTTGATTTAGCAACCTTGGCTATTGTTTCGGAACAATTAGAGGTAAAAACGGCTACTGATTTATGGAAAGCCTTGCAATCAGGGTTGATTTTACCGATTAGTGATATTTATAAGTTTTATCAACAAGAGTCATTAGTAGATGGTCAACAAAAAATGACCAGTGGCGATGGAAAAATGACAGTTGCTTATAGATTTTTACATGACAGAGTACAGCAAGCCGCCTATTCCCTGATTCCTGATGAGCAAAAAACAGCAACACATCTATTGATTGGACAGTTACTTTTGCAAAACTTCTCCGAGATGGAGCAAGATGAAAAACTATTTGATATTGTTGGGCACTTGAATTTAGGACAAGAGTTAATTACTAAACCTTGGGAACGGGAAGAATTAGCTCAACTCAACCTCAAAGCTGGAGTCAAGGCGAGAAATGCTACAGCTTACGAGACCGCAAGGGTTTATTTAGAAACAGGGATTGAGCTATTACAGCCAGACTCCTGGCAACATCAGTACGAATTAGCCTTGAACCTCCATATGGCAGCAACAGAAGCCAGTTATTTGAATGGTGACTTTGAACAGATGCAACAGCAAGTTGATTTGGTATTGCAGGAGGCGCAGACGATTTTAGATAAAGTGAAAATATACGAAATTCAAATCGCAGCCCAAACGGCTGGCAGCCAAATATTAGCGGCGATCGCAGTGGGCACAGAAGCACTGAGTCAATTAGGGGTAGATTTACCGGATGCAACCGATGAAGCCCAAATCGGCAAAGCCCTCCAAGACCTAAACCAGCAACTCCAGGGCAGAGAAATTGCTGGGCTAATTAACCTACCTGCGATGAGTGATCCCACGGCGATCGCTGCTATGCCACTGTTAGGAATGTTGTTTGCCCCAGTGTTTCTGGGAACGCCGAGTTTAATGCCTTTTTTGAGCGCCACGATGGTGAGGTTGTCGCTCCAGTTTGGTAATGCCCCCGCCTCGACGGCAGGATATGTAATTCATGGCATGGTGCTGTGTGCCTTTTTGGGGGAAGTCGAAACGGGCTATGGGTTTGGGCGGTTATCGCTCTCGCTGGTGGAAAGGTTGAATGTTCAGAGTATGAAGTGCTTCGCTCATGCCCTGTTTGGGGGTTTCATCCAACATTACCGGGAAGCTTTAAGGGCAGTACTTCCGATACTGAAAGAGGGCTACACGGCTGGGATGGAAACCGGCGATTTCCTCTACGCTGGCTACAGCATCCAAGCGTACTCCCATACAGGGCTATTTGCAGGAGTAGACTTAGACACCTTATTAGCCGAATTGCCTGCTTACAGTGCTGCTTTGGCGCAGGTGAAACAAGATTCACCGCGTATTTATTTGGGAATAATACAGCAAACAGTGCAAAATTTGCGGGAATCGGTGAGCCAACCCCATCTCTTAATTGGCCAATTCTACGATGAAACAGTGATGCTGCCAAAGCACCAGCAGGATAACGATCTCACCGGTATCGCCTTTGCCTACACCTACAAACTACAGCTTGCCTATGTCTTTGGCAATTATCCTGCGGCCTTCGACTACATCACCCAAATCAAGTCCTATTTGATGGCCATGTCGGGAACGGTTCAGGTTCCCGCTTTCCATTTTTATGCTGCCCTTACCCACCTAGCACTATTGCGCAGTCAGCTAGAACCAGAACAAGGAGAACTGTTAACCCAAGCCGTTACCCATCAAACTATTCTGCACCAGTGGGCGAAAGATGCCCCGATGAACAACTTGCATAAATGGTATTTAGTGGAGGCTGAAAAGCATCGAGTTTTGGGGGAAAAAGCTGCCGCTATTGATTGTTACGATCAAGCTATAACTCTGGCTAAGGACAATCAATTTATCAACGAAGAGGCGTTAGCCCACGAACTCGCAGCTAAATTCTATCTTGATTGGGGTAAAAAGCAATTTGCTCAAATTTACCTGACAAATGCTTACTACGCCTACG
>CAZZZY010000787.1:0-3283 GCA_964658545.1 uncultured Acetobacteraceae bacterium
TAATGCTATCTCGCTGGCAGAGCGACTCTTAGCTGTGGGTTGCTTCACCGAGATCATCAACTGGCAAAAGCGGGTATTCATTCCGGTTTCAGACAAAGCCCCAGCTATTCTAGCGGCTGTGATTGAAATCTTGGGATAAGTCAAAAGCTGATGTATCTAAATAAATACATCAGCTTATTTTTCGCTCAAACAAGAGTATGAAGAAAGGGAAAGGGGAAAGGGAACCAGTAACTTAAAAGCTCTTGTTTCAAATATGGACACGGCTAAGTTCTCTCTACGAACGCGAACAGCGAGTCTTTTATTAACTCAGCACTGCTAGGTCGTTTTGTTGGGCTTACTCTAAACTCCAGTAATTTTACTGTATTAAAGTTAATGTATAGATAACATATAATTGATTATATTTACAATACTGAAAATTTTCAGAACAATGCCTAGATATAAATATCCTTGTACAGGGAAGGTAAACTCTATTGGGTTTGCTGATTTTTTGCGTGAAGAACTAACTGATAATCGTCGTAATATTAAACTATTAACAGAGGAATTGAGTAATTTATTAGATGTTCCTTATGTAACTTTAGTTAATTCTGGTTCCTCTGCCAACTTAGTTGCAGCGATTGCTGTCAAAGAATTAAACCCGAAACGGAACAAAGTCATTTTATCGGGATTTAGTTTTCCTACTACTATTTCGGCTTTTGCCCTCTTAGGTTTTGATATTCAATTAGTCGATACAGAAAAAGATGGGTTTAATATATGTCCAGAAGCCCTCAAGTTAGTTATTGATGAAAATACAGCTGCGGTCTGTGTCACTCATTTCCTTGGATTCCCCGCACAACTTGCCGCTATTCGTGAAATAGCTCATGAACATGGTGCGATGATTGTCCAAGATGCTTGTGAAACAATGAATCTGTTGGCAGATGGAAAACTAATTTACGAATTTGGTGACTTTATAACTCACAGTTTTTATCATCCTCATCATCTAAGTTCTTACGGTGGTGGTGCTGTTGTAACTACAGATAAGAAACTTCACAGAATCACTGAATCTGTTAGCCATTGGGGAAGAACTTGTTTTTGTCATGTAGATCCTGAAGAATGTACTGCTCCATCTGGTTTAAATCATAACTTTTGGTATGAAAGATTAGGGGTTAATGTTGAAATTTCTGAATTAAATGCTTGCTTCGCTAGATTTCAACTTTCTACATGGGCTATACAGGAAGCTAAAAGACATGAATATTACACATTCTATTTTAATGAATTATCGAATATATCAGAAGTAAAAGTGTATAAATCAAAGTTTAATATCAGCCCCTTCGTATTTCCAATAATTCTTCCTCAATCTCAGTTTCAAATAGTTACACAAACACTGATAAATCAAGGAGTTGAAGTTAGAAGTTTAATGGGTGGAGCAATACATAAACATCCAGCTTATAAACATCTGGCACATAAAAATTTAACTAATTGCTCAGAGATAGGTGCTACTGGCTTTTTTGTAGGGATTCACCAAACTTTATCAACAAAAAATATCAAAGAGGCTGCAACAATCATTAAACAAACTTTACAAGACTATTTAGTATGATTGAAAATTGGTTAACTTTTGTAGAAAATCATCCAGAAGAATTCACTATACAATACCCACCACGCAGGGAATACTTTAAAGAAAACTTTTTAAGCCAGCCTGTTAGTGGGTTGTTTACAAGCTGTGAAGAAATACTTTTATATTTACATATTCCATTCTGTGAAGCGAAGTGCTTTTACTGCAACTTCGCGGTTGATGTGAGAAGTGATGATAAAATTTTTGAAGAATATACAGAGGCGTTACTTCAAGAAATAGATAGAAATTATTATCTCTTTGACGTAGGTAAACAGATTACAGGCATTGATATTGGTGGAGGTACACCAACACGTCTCCCAACACCCTTACTTTTAAAAATATTACAAAAAATCTATCCCTTGAAGGCTACTTCTCATCATCCTTTTTCCATTAGTATAGAAACAACACCAAAAATTGCCAGTGAAGAACCTGAAAAAATGCAAGCTATACAGGAAGCTGGTATTGATAGAATTAGTATGGGAATTCAAAGTTTTAATGAAACTCACTTAAATTTGGTTAATAGGAAGCTACAAATTTCTAAAAATGAAGAGGCTATTTCTAACTTCCGACAAGCTGGCTTTAAACGTGTTAATACTGATTTAATTTTTGGTCTTCCACAACAAACTCTAAAAGATTGGGAAGATGATTTAATCGAAATTATAAAACTTTCTCCTGATTCTATTACTACTTATGATTGTCTTTATAGAGGTAAAGGTAGAGCGTTAAGCAAAAGAACTGATACTTTGCCTAGTCAAAAGTTATATGGAGAAATGTACGATTTAGCTTATGATTTGCTAAAATCGCACGGATATTACGCAGACTATGGTTCCGTTAATTTCTCTAAAAACAACAATGAAAGTGGGACAAGCTCCTATTTTGAAGGTAGGTTATTAAATGGAAAATCCTACTTAGGACTGGGAAATTATGCAACAAGCATGGTTAATAATTATTGGTATTTTAATACTTATAATGTTTCAACATATATACAAAATATCAAGAATAATCTTCAAGTCATTGGAGATTTTTATAAGTTACCTTCAAGAGAAATTTATGCAAAATACATTTTGTATTCTCTAAATTTTGGTTTTGTCTATGAGCAAAGATTTTTTCAAAAATTTCAATGTAGTCTTTGGGATATTTTTCAAGAAGAATTAACTTTTGCAATCGAGAAAGGCTGGATTTATAAAGAAAACGAAAAATGGAAGATTAATAAGTATCAGTTTTGTAATATTAGCTATATTAGGAGCTTATTTTACAGCCCACAAGCGCAAAAATGGTTGATAAGTTTCACAATCTAGGGTTAGCGCGTCTCAAACCCTATTGACAAGCGGACTTCGTTGCTCGGTAGTTGAATTGGAAACAAAGCCCATATATTTTATTGATTTTGAATAACTTTACTCCAATGTCAGTTGCATCAAAACAGGTCAGCAAGTGTATCAGTGGTCTTACTTCTAAAATATAGTTTTTCATCTTAGTTCTGCAAGATCCGTGCGTCATCTAAGTAAAGTAATTCTACTTAATCAAATAAATACTCTTGGATGTCATTGTGCTGGCGACGGAGAATACTTATCGCCTTGACTTGGATTTGACGAATCCTCTCTCGGCTTAGGTTTAGCTCTTTACCAATCTGAGCGAGATTAAAATGCTGATCATTCTCTAGCCCAAAGCTTAAAGTCAACACTTGACGCTGTATAG
>CAZZZY010000788.1:0-3273 GCA_964658545.1 uncultured Acetobacteraceae bacterium
GATTCTATCTGCGTCTTGTTCTCCTCTTTAACTTGATCCAGTTCTGTCAACAGAATCTGCACCGCAGTTTTCAAACTATCCGACCAAGTTTCAATATCACCCAGAGGCGTTTGTGACCAGTCGTGCGAACGCAGCAATGCACTGATCTCCCCGTTGCCTACAAATAGGCTTTCAGCAACGCTCTTTTGTTCCTCTGCCCTCATGCTTTTATATCTCTCAAATTATAATCATGGAGATTTGATCCCAATTTAGCCCATCTAAGCAGAAGTCGATAGCAAATGCACAATCTCAGCCACGATTGCCTCTGGACTCTCAAGCTTGACTAAGAACCGATCAAAGCCTGCATCCAAAGCCTTACGGCTAGAAACTTCCCTTGTATAAGAAGTGATGGCGATCGCTGACTGAGCTAACACATCATTTTGGTAAAGCTGGTCAGTATTACTACAAAATTGCCAAGGCAGAAGATGACCGTCCAGTTGAGGCGAATCGGGTTCGTAAGTCCATTGGTGCAGAAAACTCGTTTGCTAGAGACTTAAGTGATCATAGTGACATGTTGCAGGAACTCGAACAGATTGCTCAAATCGTCGAGCAACGGTTAGAGCAGCACGAAACGCGAGGCCGCACATTAACTCTGAAAGTCAAGTTTTGGGAACATCATATTTTAGCGCAGGTGTAAGCCCCACTTCTAAAAAGCTCAGTTACCGTCGTAAGCATTTCACAAGCTCATCAATGATTGTAATTGTGTGTCTGAATTATCTCCCAATTCTTGCTGCAATTGGGATAGTTCGTTTTCTAACGCTTCAGTAGTTGACCAATCCCCAAAATCCTCGCTATATTTCAGAGACTTGCAATCACACATTTTGAATCAAAATTACTGTTTAGGTTGTACAACTGGAATTGTAATAATAAGTTCTGCTCCCCCTTCAAGAGAAGAAACGCATTCTAACGAACCACCATGCCGCTCAGTAATAATCTGATAGCTAATCGATAGACCTAAACCAGTACCTTTCCCCACATCTTTGGTAGTAAAAAAAGGATCAAATAACTTTTGTTTAACTTGTTCGGAAATACCAAGACCATTATCGATGATCCGAATAACTATTTGTTGAGCATTCAGTTGTTGAGTACAAATCCGAATTTGTGGGTGGTTATGTGAGAGTTTCCTTTGAATTAATGCCTCTTCTAAAGCATCGATTGCATTGGATAAAATATTCATAAATACTTGATTTAGTTGCCCAGCATAGCATTCAACTAAAGGTAAATCGTTATAATCTTTAAGAACCTGAATTTGGACATGATTAGCTCTGGTTTTCAAACGATGCTCCAAAATACTCAGTGTACTATCAATACCTTGATGGATATCTACTGCTTTTAACTCGGCTTCATCTAGCCGCGAAAAGGTACGAAGAGAAACTACAATTTGCTGTATACGTTCAGCACCAATTTCCATTGAAGAGAGTAATTTTAGCAAATCTTCTACTAAAAAATCGAATTCCATCTCTTGAGTTGTAGTTTGAATTTCAATAGCCGGATTGGGATAGTTTATGCGGTAAAGATGAAGTAGATTCAGTAGTTGTTGGATATATTTATTAGCGTAAGTTAAATTGCCATAGATAAAATTTACTGGATTATTAATTTCATGGGCAACTCCAGCAACTAATTGACCCAGAGAAGACATTTTCTCACTTTGGATAAGTTGAGCTTGAGTACTTTGTAATTCTTTGAGAGTTTGTTCTAGTTCTATTGCTTGCTGTTTGAGTTGAGCCTCTGCTTGTTTATGTTCTGTAATATCGTCTCGAACCACTAGTAAATATTTAGGCTGTCCTTGAGAATCAAGAATCGGAGCTTTTTTAATCTGTAAAATGCGGATTTCGCCGCTTTTTGTCCGAATTATTTCTTCAGGGAGCTCTAATAATTTTTTGCTATTAAGTGCTTCGTGATCTCGCTTGGTAAAAAAATCGGCCTCTTCTTTGGGGAATAGATCGTAGTCGTTCTTCCCTAAAATTTCATCGGCACTGGCACTAGCTAACTTTTCCGCGGCTTGGTTACATAAGACAATTCGTAGATCAACCGCATCTTTGACAAAAACTGCTACAGGCATGGTTTGAATCACAGAATACAGAAACTGTTGAGTAGTTTGGAGTTGTTCTTCTATCCGTTGGCGCTCAAGCAGTGCAGCTTGCTGTTCGCTCTTGTGTTGCTTTAGTTGAGTAGTATATTCTAGAACTGCCTGGCGTAGTTCAGCATTCTCTGTTTTTAGTTGCTCAAGGCATTGACGTAATCTAGTTAACTCTTGATTTAACTCTTCAATAGACATACAAATTCACTAATTTTTAGTTTTAAACATTGAGAAGGCTATCCATATCTCAATACAGTGGATTGATTTGTCTATTACCAAAGTAAAGTAACTTGAAAATGTGATAGTCATGTGGAAGTTTTGTTTTGGTACAGTTGCTCATATCTATGAATTTGCTGGTGAAGAAGTTATCGTTAGATAAATTGGCCAAATCTACTGTCATGGAAAGAGCCTGAGATCATTTTGCCCAAATCAATATCAAATATTAACTACTAGTTACATTTAAATCCCCTAACTTTTCATAACAACGAGAGCGTTATATCACTAGGGTTCTGCCGTTGCCAATTCACCCAAAGTTCAATCAACTGCTGGCGCAACTGAAGAATCAGTAGAAACCGATGCTCATACTCTCTTTTCAGCTTCAGCATCCTGGGCTGATGCCTTCCACCACTTCAGCAGTTCGGGAGTTGGCGCGAATAAGGGAAAATGCTTGACGAGCCAGTTTTTGGGAGGGTACAAAGAGATGGAGATTCCCTCGCCTCGGATTTCGCCACGGTAGAATGAGGTGTAGACTGTCATTATCACACCCTCTCCAAATCGTAGTCAGTCACTCGTGCGATGGGCGAAGTCCCGCCAAGGGCGATGTACCTGTGGCAGAAATCCCCAGTCTTTAAGGGAACACAACAAGGTAATATCTCCACACGAAAAGCTGTTGTTTCCGTGCCCAGTGGATTTATGTTTGTTTGACCAAATTTTGACAACCATTGGTTGTCACACACTCAGCTAAGGGTGTTGCATTGGGCTTGGTTTATTGCGTCTAATCCTTGTATAGTTCAGTTTTAGAAGTTTTTCGCTCTTTTTGCATAAAGTACAAAACTTCAACTGAAGAGTATTACATAGCGAACGAATTATATGTAAAACATCAATACCTTTGCCAATTTACGAGGGTTCAACGCCTGTAGAAACGTTATGAATAC
>CAZZZY010000789.1:0-3265 GCA_964658545.1 uncultured Acetobacteraceae bacterium
AATTCCCAATTCCCAATTCCCTTATTTTGCAAGCTGTTGCAAAGTTTTCAGCGCTTCTTCAACATGACCTTTAAATTTAAACATTGAATCAAACACGTATTGCACAACTCCCTGTTGGTCAATAACGTAAGTAACGCGACCAGGGAATAAGCCAAAGGCTGCTGTTGCGCCATATAGCTTCCGTACTTGGTCGCCTTTGTCAGTTAACAGAGTAAAAGGGAGATTATGTTTCGCAGCAAATTTCTGGTGAGATTCGCTAGAGTCAGCACTCACGCCGATAACTTCAGCACCAGCGCTTTTAAACACTTCATACTGATCGCGAAAGGCGCAGGATTCAGCCGTACATCCGGGTGTATCATCCTTGGGGTAAAAATATAGGACAACAGCTTTTGTGCCGCGAAAATCTTGGAGGCTAACTGTTGAACCGTTTTGAGCAGGTAGGGTGAAATTAGGAGCGGTATCTCCAACTTTAATTGGCATAACAACTGGTGATAATTACTTAATAAAATTTTACCTTGTATCCAAGTCTATAAATTTTGCTTGATTACCTGCATCAAGCGGGATAGCTTAGTACAGCATTCCATTAATTGAAAAAACGTAGCTAATAAAAATTGGCAAGACTCTGCGTACCTTTGCGTTTACTTTGCGTTCCTCTGCGTTTAAAAACGCTACGATTTGCTGTACTTAGATGGTCATTTAACATAAAATTTCCCTTATGCGCCTGACTTCACTGGATGTTTTTCGCGGCATTACGATCGCTGCGATGATTCTCGTCAATATGGCGGGAGTCGCTGATGATGTATATCCTCCCTTAACCCACGCCGATTGGCATGGTTGCACACCAACTGACTTGGTATTCCCCTTCTTTCTCTTCATTGTAGGGGTAGCGATGACTTTCTCGCTGTCAAAGTACACCGAAGGTAATAAACCCACCTCAACTGTTTACTGGCGCATATTACGCCGCGCTGCTATTCTCTTTACCTTGGGATTGCTACTAAATGGCTTTTGGAATCAAGGTCTTTGGACTTTTGATTTGAGTAGCATCCGCATTCTGGGAGTATTACAGCGCATCAGCATTACCTATCTGCTGGCTTCTTTGATAGTTCTCAACCTTCCGCGTAAAGGTCAATGGATACTTGCAGCAGTGCTACTCATTGGCTACTGGTTAACGATGATGTATCTACCAGTGCCAGAATATGGCGCAGGAGTTTTAACACGAGAAGGTAATTTTGGCGCTTATATTGACCGGATGATTATTCCTAAAGCACATTTATATAAAGGTGATGGTTTCAACTTTATGGGAGATCCAGAGGGACTATTCAGTACTATTCCCGCAATAGTAAGCGTTCTAGCTGGCTACTTCACTGGTCAATGGATACGCAGCCAAGCTGTACAATCACGGACAAGTATCGGTTTAGGATTATTTGGAGTTGGTTGTTTAATTATCGGTTGGGCGTGGGGGTGGACATTTCCCATTAACAAAAAGCTGTGGACAAGTTCTTATGTATTCTTTACTAGCGGTTGGGCGTTACTTTTGCTAGCAGCTTGTTATGAACTCATCGAAGTCCGGCTGATTCGTCGCTGGAGTAAACCTTTTGAAATTATGGGCTTAAATGCGATCGCACTTTTCGTTCCCTCGGTTTTGTTGATTAAAATCTTAGTGAAAACCACCATTGGCACAGGTAAAGATGCTCCTAGTACCTACAATTGGATTTACCAGAATTTTTTCGCATCTTGGGCGGGACTTCTGAATGGTTCCTTGTTGTTTGCCATAGTCACCGTGTTGTTGTGGTGGGCTGTTGGCGTTCTGATGTATCGACAACGTTGGTTTCTCAAAGTGTAAATTTGAAAGCAGGCGTTAGAAAATGAAGATTTTCGTTATTATTTACGTTTTAGTGTTATCAAGGTTACAACAGGTATTAAGTGATAGATTTGTAACTCTTTAGGAACAAAGGCAATCGCAGCATTATCTATACTCTTAAATCAACGTCATTTTTGTTCTTCTTAATGGGACTGACTGAAGTTCTGATGTCTCGCTTCTTGAATTCCGAATCAGGAGGTATCTACAGACTTATCTGACAATTCAGGTCATCTAGAAAAGCCTACGAAAAACCTAACCCCCTTCCCGCATCGGTAAGGGCAGGGTGGTTTCATACGAAAAAAGAAAAATATGAAAGCCTCTATTTCTCGTTTTGAACCATAGATTTTGACCCCTCTCCAAACCTCTCCCCGTTGGCGTTAGCCTGCCGTTAGGCAAGCGGAGAGAGGCTTTGATACCTGGTTTTAATTTTTCTCTGATGGTATGAAACCACCCTGCTTCCCGCATCGGTAAGGGGGAAAGTTCAAAGTCTCTCTCCTGATAGGAGAAAGATAGACTTATCTGTGCGTTGAAAATTCTTATTTTTTCTAATTCACTAAATTAATCCATAGAAAAATTGTGAGGTAATGGATGCGTCGCATGAAATTTTGGGTATTTTTGCCATTTACCCTGATATTCGGCTGCTCAAATCAACTCTTTCAATCTAGCCCATCTGTGGCAAACTCTAACCCCGCAGTAGTTGAACCAACCAGTCCGATTTTGTTAGCAAAGGCGAGTTATCTTTCCCCGTTGGAACAACAGGTAATTGTTGAAACAAATAAGGTACGAACAAATCCCAAAGCATATCTCCCGATTCTAGAAAACTATAGAAAGCGTTTTGAGGGGAACCGAGTCAAAATTTCTAATAATACCTATTTGCGAACTCAAGAAGGAGTTAAAGCAGTTGATGAAGCGATCGCATTTTTGAAATCTGCACATCCTGTAGGAGCCTTGAGCGCCTCGAAAGGTATGTCTTTAGGAGCAAAAGACCATGTTAAAGACCAAGGGCCAAGAGGTGTCACAGGTCATGATGGTAGCGATGGTAGCAACCCCTTTACTCGCATCAACCGCTATGGTAAATGGCAAATAACCGCAGGTGAAAATATTAGCTATGGCCCAAAAACTGCTCAAGATATCGTCATGCAATTAATTATTGATGATGGTGTGCGCGATCGCGGCCATCGAAAAAACATATTTAATGGCGCTTTTAAAGTGTCTGGTGTTGCTTATGGAACTCATAAATCATATAGAACAATTTGTGTAATTGACTACGCTGGTGGCTATAGGGAAAAATAATTTGAGTTGGGGAGTGGGGAATAGGAAGCGGGGAATATATCTAGTGATTAGAAAGATAACGCGATGTGCGACTTATTCTTGGAACCCCGCTTCCATTCCTCTCCCCGAAGC
>CAZZZY010000790.1:0-3261 GCA_964658545.1 uncultured Acetobacteraceae bacterium
CGCCCAGCTAAGGGATTATACCAAATTCTAATTCGAGAGAAAGAAGAATCTCTTTGGGAGTATTCAACGCTACAAAGTTTGAAAACACAGAATATTGTTGCTAGCATCCCGCTTGATTATCCTCATTTTTGGCGCGAAGAGTTGGAAGACGATACTCGAAAACAACTGATAGAACACCCAGCTACATGGCAAATTGCTTTAGGAAGGAGTTTAACACCGAAAGGTTTGGTTATGCCTGTCGTTCCACAATATGAAACATTCCCTTGGGCAGCTGTAGCTGGTCGAAGGATTTTTAGCCAATTGGAAACTCTTTTTAGTGATCGCTATTTTCTCGCCTCTAGCGAATTAAATTTACTCAATAGCATTTTGTTAGTAGATGTGTTGGATGATAATGTTAGTTAATGATGTGTTATGCAGTAGATGGATAATCTTATGAGCTACTACATTTAGATAGTAACAGTGTAATTGATCACAGTTATGCGTTAATTACTATAGCTTGTTGATTCGTTACCAACTTTGAATAATCAGCATAGTAAAAGTGTGGAGTGAAGATAGTTCTTATTTATCTTCTATCCGAACGATAAGAAGCGATCCCACCTGTCATGGCAATAGTGAGATCGCCATTTCCTCACATTGTTAAGTAAGCAATATGCTAGTAGTGGAATGGCGATCATCTACGGGGGGCAGGTACGCCATCGCTACTCCTCCCGATCCCTCAACACCCCATTCACAATCGCAATCCCCCACTGCGGAAACTTCGCCAGCAACTTCTTAATCACAATCTGCAAAGCCGGATCATCATCCCAGCACTCTTGCAAGAAGTCAAACCCCGGATTCTCGCCCGAATTCGCCGCTCGATTCAGTTTTTCCCTTCTTACAGGTCGCATATTTGACCTTGCCACAATCGCCTCATGCGACCATTTTTCAGTTTGTGACACGGGCGGCGCGGAACTTTCGCCCTCATGATCTGCTTTGATTTCTACACCCGAAACTGAATTTTCAACTAACAACAAAGTGGGATTACTTTGTTCTGCTTGCCCCTGTGGTTGATCTGCGATGGCTACGCCCGCCGCAGGCATCGCAGAATTTAAAGATTTTTCATTTTGGGCAGCAGACGCGGCGGAACAAGCACCTTCATGAGAAATTGTCAGCTCAACACCACAATCCTGGTTTTCTCTTATCAAGAAAGCAGATTCACCCTGTACAGCATCTACAAGCGTCAGCGATGTACAGTCCGTTACCGCAGGTAATTCTTCCTCCAACTCTTCCACGCCTTGAACAGTCTGAGGCGAAGCGCCCCCCAAGGGCGCGTGAGCCGTCTCCTCAACTTGCAAAATCTCATAAAGCGTGTCAGAGACACAGTTCACGAACTCAAATGATGAGTTCGTGAACTGTTCCTGAGCAGTTCGTGAGATTTCCTGGAACCCTTGCTCTGAATCACTTTTACATAAAATAGATGCTGAATTTAAAGCACCCATTTCTTCACAGCCAGCATCTTTCTCTGAAATCTCAGCATTTGATTCTCGTTTTTCAGCAGAGGGTTCTTGTTTTAGAGAATCTGGTTGCTGATGTTCGGAATTAGCTTTCTCCCAAAACTCCTTCATCCGGCTACCATGCAAATTCTTCACCATCCAGCTAGCCGTTTCCCTGCCATCCTGAATTGACTTGTCCGGCTTGAAAATGAATAGCCCACTGTCGGAGAGAATTTTCTTCGCAGAGATAAAAGTACTGTACCCCAAACCAGAAGCCAAAGGCATCCACCGAGAACCGTAGGGGTCAGCCGTCCAACACTCTTGCCACAATTGCGTAACTGAAGGCTTTTGCTGGGAAGCCCACAACATATCTTCGATGGGAATAATCACATGAAGCCGCTTATACGGTGATTGTGCTTTATCAGCAGTCTTTTTGAGCTTGGGTCTTGTAATAGTTGCGGTCATTTTACAATCTCCTGTTATGTTGACGCACGGAAATTTCCCCCACTGTGATGCGGGGCTATTAAATCAGTTATCAGTTATCAGTCAAGAGCGGCGTATTGGCGTAGGTTTTAGATCAGTTATCAGTTATCGGTGATAACTGGTAACTGTTCACTGTTCACTGATAAAAGCCTATTAAGGTTGCCAGAATCGCAATTCATCTCGGAAATACCTGTCAGTCTTTTTCGATTGCTCCTTCCAACAATCCCAGGCAACCACCAACTCTTCGCCTAAGTCCTGCACAACCTCACCCCTCTCAACATACAAAGTGCGGTAGGGGTCAGCGTGGGCAACAATAGAACCAACGCCAATAGTGCGCGGTTGAAGGGATGCTTTCTGGAGTGCGGTAACTAAATCCGTCTCCTTACTGCTTAATTCCGCCCAGTAATCCGATTTAATTACCTCATACTCTTGGGCAACATTCAAAAACTCATGCCAAGTACATCCAGGTTTAGCTAACACTGCCTTAATCTCACTAACTGCCTGGGGAAGCATTTCTAGTTGTTCGGCACGGTAGGCGATCGCAGTTGGTGTAGGTTCGCTCCCCAGGATTATCGCCGCAGCTTCCAAGGCTTGGGTGTTGTTCATGGCGGTAGCGAGATTCTTCAACGCCATGCCCATCAGCCGTAAGCATTCCTGAGCATTCTCCTTTGGTGGTTCCTGCGCTAGCTCGCGCAGATCAATTGTCTTTTCCAGGGCTTGTTTTACCTGCTTGTTTAACGCTTTAGTTGCTTGCTGGGTCATAGTATTTCCCCACTCTTGAACTGGATGCTGTTGTACGGCGTGTTCTAATTCCTGGATACGTTGCTGGAGTTGTTGATTCTCAGCCTCCAATTTCCTTAACCCTTCCATTTCATCAAGCCGTTGCTGTAACTGGATATTTTCTTCTTTCTGTTTTTTAAACAGTTGTTGTAGAGATTGGATTTGTTCTTGTACCTGCGCTTCGGCTTTAGCCCCTGCTTCTGCTTGTAGTCCAATCCTCAATTCCTGCTCTAGGCTCTCTAACTCAAGCTTGTGTTGCTCTTTGATTTGGGCGATCGCTTCGGCGTATTCTTTTGGGTATGTGCGCTCTGCTGAGAATGACACAATTGCGTCATTTAAACCAGTCAAATCAGCATTGTTGATCAACAATCTCTCGCCATCAGCAAAGGTAACAATCTGTTGCCAGTGATTTGGTGCGTCTGCCTCGATGGTTCCCTCTTCTCCATACCTTGGGTGTGACTGTTGTGAAACTCTGACTTTAGCTTTTTGAGGAACCACTGGTTCTTGAATTTTGGGAACCAATGGT
>CAZZZY010000791.1:0-3260 GCA_964658545.1 uncultured Acetobacteraceae bacterium
GTGAGGGCAAAAACTACGGTTCTCAACATAGATGAGGTTTAACAATTCAAAATTCAAACATTTTAGACATTTTCAGACGTTCGCGTAGTGTCTCCAAGAGTTGAGGAGTGCGGTCTTCTCCCCTTGGGAGAAGAGGAGCAATTTCGGGGGATTTAAACCCCGACTGAAACTGGCGCTACGTGTTTTGGTTGGGGTCATAAAATCGTCTCTGTGATTTCACTAATGCCAATTTACCGACTAATTTGCTAGAGATTTGAAAGGTTTACTGTTATATAATAAATGCTTGCCAGAGTCTGGAGTGCATCAATTGTGGGCATCGATGCCGTCAAAGTAGGCGTGGAAGTCGATGTGTCAGGGGGATTACCGGGAATTGTTGTCTTGGGACTGCCAGATTCAGCGATTCAAGAATCAAGAGAAAGAGTCAAAGCAACTTTGAAGAATGCAGGTTTTGCCTTTCCTATGCGGAAAATTGTGATCAATTTAACTCCCGCAGATTTACGCAAAGAAGGCCCCTGTTTCGATTTGCCTATTAGTGTAGGAATTTTGGCGGCTTCTGAGCAAGTTAGCGCTGATCTGTTGGGGGATTACCTATTCCTGGGCGAAATGTCTCTGGATGGCAGCTTGCGTCCGGTGGCTGGTGTTTTACCGATCGCAGCAGTCGCCCAAAAAATGGGAATTGCAGGTTTAGTTCTCCCTGCTGATAATGCCCAAGAAGCCGCAGTAGTTCAAGGCTTGGCTGTTTACGCCTGCAAACATCTCTCTGATGTGGTGGATCTTTTAAATAATCCGGGGCGTTACAAACCTGTGCAAATGGATAGTACAGTCAGTATAACAACAATATCATGTCCTAGTGCAGATTTGCATGACGTAAAAGGACAAGCTCATGCGCGTCGAGCTTTAGAAATTGCTGCTGCTGGTGGGCATAATTTAATCTTTGTCGGGCCGCCTGGTAGCGGAAAAACCATGTTAGCACGGCGCTTACCAGGAATTTTACCGCCCCTGAGTTTTGCTGAATCTTTGGAAGTGACTCGCATCCATTCGGTGGCTGGTTTATTAAAAAATCGCGGTTCATTGGTGCGCGATCGCCCTTTTCGCAGTCCCCACCACTCAGCATCCGGGCCTTCTCTTGTGGGTGGTGGTAGCTTCCCTCGTCCTGGCGAAATCTCGTTATCTCACAGGGGTGTGCTTTTTTTGGACGAATTAACAGAATTTAAACGTGATGTGCTGGAATTTCTGCGTCAACCTTTAGAAGATGGCTACGTCACAATTTCCCGTACCAAACTATCAGTAATGTTTCCCGCACAGTTTACTTTAGTGGCGAGTACTAATCCCTGTCCTTGCGGTTACTATGGCGATACCATCCAACAATGTACTTGTTCTCCCCGCCAACGCGAGCAATATTGGGCAAAACTTTCTGGGCCGTTGATGGATCGAATTGATTTACAAGTTGCGGTGAATCGTTTGAAACCAGAGGAGATTACCCAACAACCTACCGGAGAAGCATCAATATCAGTACGAGAACGAGTGCAACAAGCAAGCGATCGCGCCATTACCCGCTTCCAAGGAGAAGCAAATCTGCGTTGCAATGCCCATATGCAAAGTCGTCATCTCCAGAAATGGTGCAAGTTAGATGATGCTAGTCGCAATTTATTAGAAATAGCCATTAGAAAATTAGGTTTATCAGCCAGAGCCAGCGATCGCATTCTCAAAGTAGCACGGACTATTGCAGATTTAGCGGGAGACGAAAAGCTACAAACCAATCATGTAGCAGAAGCGATTCAGTATCGCACAATCGACAGAATGCAGTAAAGTAAAACTATTAAACTCCTCCTTCAGGAAGCTTTGCCAACTCCCTTGGGAGGATGTCGCTAACCAGATAATAAGTATCAAATATATCAGTAAGTAAGCGATATCCTCTTAGAAGGAGAATAATTGGATGAATTTGCAGGCGATTTGGAAGTTATTCCAAGAGACATTCAAAGAATGGAGTGAGGATAAAGCGTCACGGTTAGCGGCGGCGTTAGCTTATTACACGATTTTTTCGATCGCACCGTTATTAATTATTGTAATTGCGATCGCTGGGGCAGTATTTGGAGAAGAAGCCGCAAGGGGTCAAATCGTCGCACAAATTCAAGGTTTAGTCGGGCCAGATGGTGCAAAGTTCCTTGAAACAGCCATCAAAAATGCTAACCAACCAAAGACAGGAGCGATCGCTTCGATCATTAGTGTTGTAGTTCTGCTATTGGGTGCTACTGGCTTATTTACCGAGTTGCAAGATTCGCTTAACACGATTTGGAAAGTCAAACCGAAACCGGGACGCGCTATAAGTAACATCATTCGCCTCCGCGTTTTATCCTTTGCATTGGTGATCGGGATTGGCTTTTTACTATTAGTTTCTCTGGTAATTAGTACGGCGTTAGCAGCATTGGTAACATACTTTAGCAACTTGCTACCTGGGGTCGATTTCCTCTGGCCGATTCTCAATTTCCTCCTCTCTTTTGCCATCACTACGTTTCTGTTTGGACTCATTTTTAAAGTCCTCCCAGATGTCAAAATTGCTTGGAGTGATGTTTTAATCGGAGCTATTCTCACCTCCTTTTTGTTCTCTATTGGGAGATTTTTCTTAGGACAATATTTAGGTAATGGTAGTTTTGGATCAACTTATGGTGCTGCTGCTTCACTGGTGGTAATTTTAGCTTGGGTTAACTATGCCGCACAGATTCTTTTCTTCGGTGCAGAATTTACCCAAGTTTATGCTAGAAGGTACGGAAGCGGGATAGTTCCAACTGAAAATGCCGTGCCTCTATCTGATAATACGAAATATTATAATGGCACAGCTGCAAAGGGACAACTATCTACTAATAAGAAGCCTCCTTCTAACTTGATTAATCGCTTACTTCAGTCTTTCAAGAACCCAAAACGCTTGAAAAATAGAAAAAAAAATCAGCGATTTTAATCTCTAAATACTGAGATTTTATGTTTTTAAATCTGATAAATATTGAAGTACTGTATTGTCCTATACAGGACTCCTATTTAATTTTTGAAATATACGTAGGGTGCGTTATGCCAAAGGCTAACGCACCACCTCGAATTTTAGGTGCGTTACGCTACGCGATAACACACCCTACATATACTTAGATTTTTTCAAAAATCAAATACTATTCCTATAGACTAAGTAGGTAGGCGGAAATAAGCCACCCATTTGAAATCGCTAGACATCCTACAAAATCAGCGTTCTTTCTTTTTACTTTTGCCTTGTT
>CAZZZY010000792.1:0-3260 GCA_964658545.1 uncultured Acetobacteraceae bacterium
CAATTACCGTTGTTCAATCGGTGTATAAGTAACTTCGTGATGACCGTTGTAAACCTGGGTAGGACGGAAAATCCGGTTTTCTGCTAGTTGTTCTTTCCAGTGGGCTAACCAACCGGCAACGCGAGCGATCGCAAATATTGGCGTAAACAAGTCTGTAGGAATCCCCATCTTCCTATACACTAAACCGGAGTAAAAGTCAATATTGGGATAAATCCCTTTGCTACCGAGTTTTTCCTCTACCACTCGCTCCATTTCTTGAGCAATATCATAGAACTTGTCATGGCCAAACTTTTCAAACAGTTGCTCTGCCAGACTTTGTAAAATTATGGCTCGTGGGTCTTTCACTTTATACACACGATGTCCAAAGCCCATAATCTTAGATTTAGTTTGCAAACAATCCTCTATGTAAGGACGGACATTTTCTACAGAGCCAATTTTTTCCAACATCTGAATTACTTCTTCATTGGCTCCACCATGCAGGGGCCCTCCCAAAGTTCCCACAGCACTAGCAACCACAGCGTAAGGATCAGTCAAGGTGGAAGCTGTCACCCTAGCACTGAAAGTGGAAGCATTCATTGTATGCTCGACTTGAAGTATCAAGCAGATATCAAAAATCCGCGCCATCAGAGGATCGGGTTCTCGCTCATCAAGCATGTATAGAAAGTTGGCGGAATAGTCTAAGTCATCACGGGGACGTACCGGGTCATTGCCTTTTCGCATCAGTTGGAACGCCGCCACCATTGTGGGAATGGTTGCTATCAGGCGCACTACTGAATCTCGAATGTAGACAGGATTATGTAAATCGCGGAGCGAATAAAACAAACCTAAAGCCGCTGCAGAGGCTTGCAAGGCATCCATTGGGTGGCCGCTTTCTGGAAAGCATTTCATCATGTCCCGAATGCGGTATTTTATCCGCCGGTGGTAACGAACTTCATGCTCAAATGTTTCCAGTTCTTCCTTGCTTGGCAGTTCACCCCAGATTAAGAGATAAGCAGTTTCTAGGAATGTACTTTTTTCTGCTAGTTCTTCAATCCGGATGCCACGATATTCTAGTATTCCCTTTTGCCCATCAACATAGCTGATACTTGATTGGGCGGCGGGAATGCCTTCTAAACCAGGCTTGTATTCGCACACCATCATGGCAACACCATTTGCTTTTTGAAATATCTGATCAAGCTAACTTACCAGAAATTTATTGTCGCCATAACAGTAGCCGTTCTAACAACAATCAAAAATGTTGAAAAACTGTTATAGCAGGTACTTGGGTGGTGTCAACCAAAACATCTGACTCCGACCCAGAGCAGAACCTGTTTCTGGTAGTTTTATCCCAATCATACCTGCTTTTTTCAAGACTAAGCTTTCTTTGACTTCTCCCCACAGGAGAATTTCTGCCCAATTGGTCAAACCAGGCTCGTGTCCAACCACCGCCAGTTGGGTATTTTGGGAATAATTTTTAGGTTCTAACCAGTCTTTGAGCCAACTAGAGATTTCACCATCTGGGGCGAGGTAGCTAGATTCCTCTAACAGGGAGCTTAGTTTTTCTTCTATAAGGATTTCAGCCGTTTGGCGGGCCCGCACTAAGGGGCTGGTGAGAATCAAATCAAAGCTTAAACCCAATTTAACAAGTTTCTGGGCAACTTTCTCAGTTTTTTGCCTTCCTTCTTTGGTAAGGCTGCGTTCCTCATCTTTGATGTTTAATTCCTTGTCTTCGGCGATGCCATGACGAATTAAGTATAGTTCCATACTTTGTATTATGAGTTATCAGTTAAGCTGCTCGTAGGCAATGTTAGAACGCTATCCACCATTTAGCAATCTGTCATATTCTCGATGTGACCCAATCCAAAACCATACAAAATTATCATCTTCTTTTACAGCAAGCGCCCGATAATGTATACCAATACGCACTGACCAAAACTGACCAACTTTTTTGAAATGCAATGATGGATATTTGGGATCTTCCCGAAGAAACTCGTAACATCGGTCAGCAAGCTCTTGGATATCAATTGGTAACTGGCGATAGTAATACCAAAAATCTGGGGTTGCTCGATGTTTCACAGATCATTACAACGCCCTTCTCGCAGATGTTTGAGTGCTTTCTCTGCTAATGCATCTAACCGGCCATCGGCTGCATCTTTTTCAATCTGTTTATCCCAGACTGCTGCATCGAATTCCGCAAACCAGGCACGAAATGCGGCGAGATCCTCTGGTGAAAGTTGACTAATAGCGAGTTCTACTTCCTTTAGGGTACTCATAATTTAGATAAATCAAGCTTGTCATTCTCTAACTTAAATATACAAGTACTTCCGAACAAAATAACTGAATTTATTTAGGCTAAATATTTTGACACCATTTACACTGCTCAAACCTCTGTTTCAAAAATTCTTGGTTGGGACGGCACATTTCATCTTTTGGAATTCGTATCTCTTTACCATCGATCGCTAACAGTAACCCAAGTTACGGTAGGACAAAACTATAAAGACTCAAAAATCTGCTTTAGTTGGCTCAAGGGAGTTTTGTTCGAGAAGGTATGTAAAGTTTTCCCCCGCATATTGTCCTGGCGCAATTCAATTTCACCAGTAGTGCCGTTATAAGCGAAAGCATAGCGTTTTTGATTAATTTTGACCCAGAGTACATTCTTTGTTTCACCGTCACGAGCCATTACCTTTATAGGATCATCGTCTTTTCTCCAGACAATTGCACCTGCAAGCGCTAGAGAAATTTCATTTACACCTCCAGCGTGATGGTCAGCGCGTTCCATTACTCCATTGATATAGTCTTTTAAAGTCTGAATATCTGTTACTTTTAGTGACATTCTTAACTCCTTTTTACCTGAAAATATAACTAGTTTATATACAAAAGTTACCGTTATATTTACTTAATACATGAATCATGAAGCTTCACCTGCAAGTTTTAAGACAAATCGCTGTGTTTCAGAATCTACACGAAAACCAAGAGAGTTTAACTGATCAAGCAAAGGGGAGATCATATTCAGATGTCCTGCTTGTTTTGCTTTGAGCAAAATACCCAGAGTACCTGTGAATGCAATATTTAACTCCTTCGCATAAGCCCTAGCTAATCCGTCGTCTAAAATAGCTAGAGCATCCGCCATATTTACAGCAAGGGAAATAACTTCACGCTCACCCATACCCAAATTTGGTAAAGTAGGAATCAGTTGCTCGGCAGAGACAGGAACGATTTTTACCCATGTAAAAGTATTCAAGTTAGGCAGTGAAACACCGAGAGCAATCCCCTGTGATATT
>CAZZZY010000793.1:0-3257 GCA_964658545.1 uncultured Acetobacteraceae bacterium
TTCAATATTGGCGCTAATTAGGCGGTTACTACATCAGCCGTCGAACTCACGTTAAAAGGAGAGAGGAATGGAAGTGAGGTCAGAGTTGTATTGCATCCATAGACGCGTAGCGGCTACTCTACGAGTTCTCCAACGGAGTCCCCGCAGGGTACGAGAAGCACTGGGCGATCGCACCAAAGGCAACAAAGCGATCGCCGTGATTGAAATTGATCGCGCAAGCCTTCTTATTCACTCCTTCCGATAGAACTTTTTAGCCACTTAGAAATATTGTTATATCTTATGTATGCTTAAGCATGACTTTAGTCATAGATATAATCGTGACTTTTGTAAGAAGATTTTTTTCCCAATAAAAGTTTTAATAATGTGAGATGAAATTTAAATAAGCTAAACTCTATTAAAACACCGACATTCAATAAGCACCTCCTAGTTTAGGGAATATACCGCATTGCTTCTTTATATTTGAAATTTATTCGTTATGGGAAAAGTCTAAATGAGCTACTATGACTTTGATGATCATTTCTGGACACCACAAACTGTAGTGTCTACCAAAAAATCTCTTTATGAAAACTTAATTCATTTTGTACCAATAACATTTCTTGCTATATGCATAGGCTTGTTAATCACAATTTTATTTAAAATAAACAAGAGCGATACAGATGGAAATTTTCTCAATGCAAATAATCTTGGGAGTAATTGCTTGATGCTTAAAAGTAACAGTGAATTTAAAGTTTATTGCTCTAAACCAGACTGATCCTAACAATTCAAAATTAATTGGAGAAACATACTTCTTCCAGTCATGGCAGCGATCGCTATTTTTATTAACCTAGACGAGTAAAGAGCTTAAAGAGGAATTTATTGACCAAAATTTTTACCCACCTTGAAAGGGCTATTAATTTTGAATTTTGAATTGATAATTTTGAAGCAGGGAGATAGCGACGGTCAATCTCCTAAAACCAGAATCACAAAAGTACCAGGGATAATAGGAGGTCTAGATCGCACCTGCCCTGGGACGGGGGTAGACGTTGCTTGAAACTTAGCTGTAGCCAAATATAGCTTATGCGTCTTCAAATCTAACGCCATTGTCCGCGCTCCTGGCTGGGTGACGACGTTATTCACAATCCGAAATTTATCGGGAGAGTCTTCATGTACCACTGTCAGGGAACCTTCTCCGTTGGAGCTAAAAGCTAATCCAGTCACTGGGTCATAAGCAATGGCATCCGTTCCTTTGCCAATAGTCAGTGTCGCTTTAATAATTCCTGTATTTGCATCTACAACACTCATAACTTGGTTTCTACAACCGATGAACAAGCGCCGATGCTGTTTATCGATTGCGATGCCACTTGGTTCTGAGCAAGGTTTGAGCGCCCAATGCTGTCTAAGTTTGAGATTACTAGCGTTTATTGCTACAACTTCGTTTCTGTCTTCTAAGTTGACGAAAATCTGCCCTAAGCCATCAGCAACTGCAAATTCTGGTTTCCCACCCAAGGCGATTGTCCCTAAGAGTTTGGTAGTTTTGGCATCAAAAACAGTTGCCGAGTTGCTCAAGCCATTAAAAGTGAACACTTTTTGGGACACAGGATCATAGACAATTGCATCTGGTTTAGAACCAGTTTTTACTTGTCCTATAACTTGTAGTGTCTTTAAATCGAAAATAGTAGCTGTTGCCGCCTTGCCATTACTAGTAAAGCCACGACCCAATTCTCTGGCAATGGCAACACCATGTACTCCAGCAGTATCAGGAATTTCTCCCACAACCAGCCCAGTGTCAACATTTAATACTATTACTTTTGTGGAACGTGTAATGTATAGGCGACGGGCAACACTATCTAATGTCAGGTAGTCCCATCCTCCTTGTCCACCAAGAAGTATTTTCTTGACTATTTGGTAGTTGGGAGTTGGTAATGTGCCACTCATTATTGGATTTTGAAAGCAAAAGCCAAAACCAGAGATTAACCCACAGACAATAGCTGTACCAATCCTACGATTAATTATAGTGTTCAAAAATATATTCCTTTCCTGTTACAGTTTTTTCGGATATTAACAAACTTCGATTCTATTTTCGCGATCAATAACCATCTGCCGTGACTTACCTGCCTAGAACAGAGATGAAAGGGTGAACACCATTAAATTACCTTCGTCGCCACTTTACCTAATACTGACTCAACACAATTGGTAAATGCTGAGGAGCGATTGCACAACAGATAATTCATAACTCCTGTGATATTACATAGATTGGAAGATTTCAATTCTGAAATATCTCTTTAGTGGTATCACCGAATCTATGCTGCACAATACAATTGATGTATCTGTATTTATTCGGTAGTTATGATTGGTCGGAAAAATTATTCCTACCATTTCTTCTCTAGTGTCAAATATTTGTGTGTATAACTACTGTATAACAATCCAAAGCACTGATAGATATTCAGTGCTTTTGCAGTTTTGTGTCCTGTATCACAAATTAGCTATTCCAGTAAAATGACCTTATCAAAGGAGTTTTAGGATGTTATAATCATGAAGTATCGGACACATACATTTTGCTAATTAATTTTTAAGCAGCGAAAAATGTCATTTATGATGCTGTCGAAATTAGCTTTGCTTATGCGAACTGTTACACCATACAGGGAAACATCTGAAAATGTTAATCACAAAATAAAACATGATTTGTTTACTTGTAACTTTGTATTAAGAACTCCATGTATAAAAAGGCTATTATGACAGTTGCAGAACTGGTTTAAATTGTAGGATGCTACACATCTTACAGTTTAAAGATAGCTAACATAGCATTAAGACTCTCAATCAGAGAATAGACCCATACAGTGTTACGAAGAACTTCAATTTTTGTATGAATTCAAATAGCCAGTCTGCCAATTCTACCGACACATATTCCCAACGTTTGGCAGACATTGTGGGAACTGCGATCGCTCTGTTGACTCTCACCCTACCCGTATTTGTTATCGCTCATTATTCTTCAACTAATGCTCAAAATACCCAGCAACCCCTGATCCACAGCATCAAAACAAGTAAAGATTGATAAAGCTTCCCACTAGCATTTCACCAGCAGGAAAGCCACAAAAAAGCATAAAGCTGATTGTGAGACAATCTCTGTAGATATGGATGTAGTTGGTCAAGAATAACCTGAATCTATATTCTGTGACTCCAGATTTCAGTTATCTTGACAGAGTAGGAGCAGAAATCCCTCCAACAGCAATCAAGGGTGGGAGAAAATAATACCCTCTTGGAAAAAGCGTTGCGAAGTT
>CAZZZY010000794.1:0-3251 GCA_964658545.1 uncultured Acetobacteraceae bacterium
TTTACTTTTGCCTTGTTGTACTAGATATGTTTGGTCTTTTATTAAGTTATTCGACCAAAACTGTAACAGCAGCGATCGCAATTAACATTTCATCATTTTTATCATTGAGTTCGGGAATCGCCCGCCCTTGAACTACCATCCCCCCAGATTCTACGGTAAGAGTTTTCCGACCAAATGGTAGTACAGCTAGTACTTCTTCTTCTCTAACTTGTTCTGGGTATGGCACTGCTACCTGAACCTCTATAATCATTTCATTGGGGTGACTTAAACCAGCAACTTCCCAAACACCAGGTAAGGCATTATGAGCGATCGCATTTCGTACTGCCCTAGATGCTGCTACTGTTGGGTCTTGTCCATGTTGATCTATTCCCATCCCCATCTCAATAATCAACCGTTTACGTGCCATTACTACCTCCGGTAAATTTTGCACCTTTCACCAAAAAAGGCTGCTTGGCAGAAGCCAGGAGGAATACTGCACTTTCGCTTATCTACCAGACTCTTCGCCCATAGTCCTGCAATGACAAGTATACATACTCATTGCATCCTCCTGCCTCTTTCACACCAGATGCTCCAAGCGACTCAGACGCTCTGAGTAACTTTTCATTACCTGTAGAGCAAACATAGGTGTTTCTTGAACAGCAAAGAGAAACCCTTCCTGATCAAGGAAACCTAGTATGCTATCCACCTTCGCAATGGCTGTGTAAGTTCTATTTTTTACCCCTACAAGTACCCCAGCACCAAAAACTTCACCCGTCTCAATGGTTTCTATAACCTTGCCATTGACTAATATATCTACTTCTCCTTCCAGAATGCCGTAAATTTTATCACCCGGCTGTCCTTCTTCAAAGACAACTTCGCCTGCTGAAAATGCTTGAGGACCTGGTTGTTTTTGAAAGATACTGATTGTTTCTACAGGATTTAGCATTAGAGCAACCCCAAAATTCTTGGTTTTTAGACGAAACTTTTGGATAGCTTTACGCCAACCCAGAAAAGTATACTACTTTCTGTTGATTAACTCTCATTTTTGCAAAATTTCTGATCGCCTAGAAGCCTCTCCCTGGTTTTACTAGGCAAAACCGTCCTTCTCAGAGTCGGCTACGGTGTACACGCACACAGGCAATCCCGTCCAGAACTGAAGTTCAGGGCTAATAACTGGAGTCCACTCAAGTGGACTGAATTGATCATCTTCTATAATTGATAAACCTGCACACCTAATTTTAGGCATGAGACTGTGACCGAATCAGGAAGTTACAAAGATACTGTAAACCTACCCAAGACTAACTTTGATATGCGGGCAAACGCGATCAAGCGTGAGCCTGAAATCCAAAAATTTTGGGAAGAAAATAAAATTTACGATCGCCTTTTTGAAAATAACCCCGGCGAATTATTTATACTGCACGATGGGCCTCCCTACGCTAATGGCTCACTCCATATTGGTCATGCTTTAAATAAAATTCTCAAAGATATTATTAATCGCTACCAACTGCTAAAAGGGCGTAAAGTTCGCTACGTTCCTGGTTGGGATTGTCACGGATTGCCAATTGAGTTGAAAGTTTTGCAGAACATGAAGTCAGCAGAACGGCAAAATTTAACGCCTTTACAACTGCGCCAAAAAGCGAAAGAATTTGCCCTAGCTACCGTAAATGAGCAGCGTCAAAATTTTCAACGCTACGGTATTTGGGGCGATTGGGATAACCCTTATCTAACTCTCAAGCCGGAATACGAAGCAGCTCAAATTGGCGTGTTTGGTCAGATGTTCTTGAAAGGGTACATCTATCGCGGTTTGAAGCCGGTTCACTGGAGTCCGAGTTCTAAAACCGCTTTGGCTGAAGCTGAGTTAGAATATCCTGAAGGTCACATTTCCCGCAGTATCTATGCAGCTTTTGCAATCACAGGTTTGGCGGCAGATGTAAAATCATTGTTGGCGGAATATCAGTCAGATTTGGGTGTGGCTATCTGGACAACTACACCTTGGACTATTCCGGGGAATTTGGCTGTGGCGGTAAATGCAGATTTGAATTATGCAGTGGTGGAAGTTTCCCACCCAGAGACAAAAGCGCAGAGTAATTTCAAATACCTCATCGTTGCTGCTGATTTAGTCGAACGTTTATCTTCGACGTTGGGAGTTGAGTTAACTCTCAAAGCCACATTTAAAGGGAATGACTTAGAACATACTACTTACCGTCATCCCCTATTTGACCGCGAGAGCCAGATTATTGTAGGTGGTGATTATATCACTACTGAATCGGGTACCGGATTGGTACATACCGCACCTGGTCATGGTCAAGAAGACTACATTGTTGGTCAGCGTTACGGTTTGCCTATCCTTGCACCAGTGGATGACAACGGGAATTTTACCCAAGAAGCGGGAGAATTTGCGGGGTTGAATGTGCTGGGTGATGGTAACCAGGCGGTGATTGATGCTTTAAGTGCGGCTGGTTCCTTGTTGAAGGAAGAAGCATACCCCCACAAGTATCCTTACGATTGGCGGACGAAGAAGCCAACGATTTTCCGCGCTACTGAACAATGGTTTGCTTCCGTGGAAGGATTTAGAGAAGCAGCACTTCATGCGATCGCAACGGTAAAATGGATTCCAGCCCAAGGTGAAAATCGCATCACGCCAATGGTGGCGGAACGTTCTGATTGGTGTATTTCCCGTCAACGGGCTTGGGGTGTACCCATTCCCGTTTTCTACGAGGAAGCCACCGGGGAACCACTGTTAAATGAAGAAATTATCAACCACGTCCAAGGAATTATCGCAGAAATTGGTTCTGATGCTTGGTGGGAATTATCAGTTGAGGAGTTGTTACCAGAATCCTATCGCCAAAATGGTAATTCTTACCGCAAAAGCACAGACACAATGGATGTCTGGTTTGATTCTGGCTCATCTTGGGCGGCTGTCCTCCAGCAGCGTCCAGAGTTACGCTACCCTGCTGATATATATTTGGAAGGTTCCGACCAACATCGCGGCTGGTTTCAGTCAAGCTTGCTCACCAGTGTAGCAGTGAATGGCATTGCGCCTTACAAAACTGTGCTAACTCACGGCTTCACTTTGGATGAGCAAGGGCGGAAGATGAGTAAATCAGAAGGAAATGTGCTTGATCCAAATACAATCATTGAAGGCGGGAAAAATCAAAAAGTAGAACCAGCCTACGGTGCAGATGTATTGAGATTGTGGGTATCATCAGTAGACTACTCCGGCGATGTCCGCATTGGTAAAAACATCATCAAGCAGATGAATGATGTTAGAG
>CAZZZY010000795.1:0-3250 GCA_964658545.1 uncultured Acetobacteraceae bacterium
GCCCAATGCCCAATGACCAACCTTTCGTAGATTTACGTAAATATGACCAATCTTGGTTTGATCGGGGACGGCCAAGTTGGTATGTTTTGTTATGGTGGCTTGTACAAGCGATCGCTTTTCCTCTTACTCCTCAACCGTTAAATATTCTGCGTTGCGCTCTATTACGATTATTTGGTGCTCGTATCGGCAAAGGCGTATTAATTCGACCCACCGCCCGCTTCACCTATCCTTGGAAAGTTACCATTGGCAACTACAGTTGGATTGGAGATAACGTAGTTTTATACAGCCTCGATCAGATTAACATTGGTGAACACTGCGTAGTTTCTCAAAAAAGTTACCTTTGTACTGGTAGTCATGATATCCAAGACCCTGCCTTTGGCTTAAAAACAGCGAGTATCACTATTAACAATGGTGCATGGGTAGCAGCAGATTGTTTCATTGGCCCAGGAGTGCAAATCGGGGCTAATGTTGTGATTGGCGCTCGTAGTAGTGTTTTTACTGATATGCCTTCTGGACAGGTTTGTTGGGGAAGCCCCTGTCGTCCTAAAACAGTTCGGATAAAACTTGATCCCCCCACGACCCCCGTCATTTTATAGATAAACAGCATTCGTGACAGGTTAAGACGATATTATTTTTGTAAATTCGTAATTACCCTTAATATTAAACCAAACACGATGTATTAAATTCACGCTAGTACTGACTTTTCATCGCAAAAATGAATGATGCGTTTAAATATTACGCGTAGGCGTAGCCCGCCGTAGGCATCGCTGACTGAAAAATTGTGTTTCCCGCCCCAATTTTGGCTAAATTTTAAGCATTATTGCTTATTGACAAATGCTTAATAACCTTAACCTGTTACCGATGGATAAACAGTTATTACGACTATTACGACATTTCTCTACCAGAGTCTATACGGGAGCAATCAGCACGGAATTAGCGAGCGCACTTCTAATTTTAAATAAAATTGTTTTACAAAATTAATGTTTCGAGCTTTGCCTGTACTTCTTCTATTAAATCTTGTGCAACACTTTCAACAAATTTTACTTTTCTAGCTCTCCAATCTAGTGTTTTAACTTGGTCGGCTAACACAACTCCTTTTGTTTGCATTCCCTCAACAAGTGGAACTTCAAAACTAAGCCCTTTTGGATTACTAGTTATGGGACAAGCTAAAACCAAAGAAGCCATTCGATTATATTTAATTGGAGATATAACAAGAACAGGGCGGTAGCCAATTTGCTCACGCCCAAGTTGTTGTAGTTCATTGTTTAATGTCCTAGCAATATCATCAAATGACATTCCTGACGCTTGAAGGGCAAATGCACGCCGAATCGAATCAGCCGTAAACTGCTTTGCATCTCCAAATTCTAATTTGACAATATCTCCTCTATCGGGAAAGTACGGATTAACTACCAATCTTCATTCCCCACAGCATTCCCAGTTTCAAATTCCGGATGAAATTTCTCAGGGGTCATACCTTCAAGCAACTCATCAAGCGTATATTTTTTTCTTTTTTGTGGTGTAATTACAATACTGTTACCTTCCACACTAAAATTTATACCTGTCCCTTCAGTTATATGTGCTTGTTCAGCTACCGCTCTTGGAATCCGAATAGCTAAACTGTTTCCCCATTTAGCAACAACTGCTGTCATAGCTATCTCCAAATGTTCTGTTAGAGATTCACACGCCTAAATTTCAAACAAAAGGAGCAAAACGCTCTTAACAGTTCTTGTCTGACGTATATACTTTGAAGATACACATTTAATTAGCGGGTGTCAACAGTTAATAACTTTATAGACAAATGTCCTCAAGCCACTTTTCCCGGTATTACGCGGAATGGGTAAACTGCAATACCCTCTATCCCTGAGCTAAAAGCCGCTGGGACTACCTTTCTTGTAATATTCAGACTTCCGTTGATATCTGCATGAATTAGTCTGCCATCCCTGGATTTATACCAAGCACGTTTAACTCGCTTTCCACTAAAGCTATGTTTTTCACCTTTCTTATAAACCGGAATTGGATCTAAATCAAGGAACGAAGAACGGCTGGTGTAGGATTCTTCATCAACCAAAACAGTCATGCCAACTAACACAGCTTTCTACTGCAACTGCTCAATGAAACATTTACGACAAATTGTGTTGGAACGCGCTCAGAGTTTCTGTGTACCAAAGGCTGATATTGCTTCTCAGGGATATGACCTTAGCATTAATCGTTACAAGGAAGTGGAGCATCGCGTACCTAAAAACATCCTTGCTGATTTGGCAAAGCTGGAGGCGGAGATTCAGGAGGGAATGAAGCGATCGCTCCGAGCATTCAATATGCTGTGAATAGTGCAGAGCTGGTATTAATGCGATCGCGCTATATACAGAACATCAACAAGAAATTAGTGTGGTGTTGATTGATATGATGATGCCCTGCATGGATGGGCCAACAATTATCAATGTGTTGAAAAAAATTAATCCAGACATCAAAATTATTGGTGTTAGTGGATTAGCCTCCAATATTGAAATGATTAAAATCCTTGGTGATAGTGTCAAAACCCTTTTTTCCAAGCCTTATAGCTCAAGCGACTTGTTAAGAAATTTACAGATGGTGATTAACACAAAGTAGAGTTAGTCATTTGCCCAATGCCCTGTTTGGCCAATGCCCGTGGTAATATGTTTTTGTGGCTGCTCTAATCCTTGCTATTGATGAACAAACTATTGGATGAAACGCTGTCAATCAAAACTGCTGAACGCATAAACAGCAGAGCTAGTACTCCGTTTGATAATGCTTACAAAGCAGCATTATCCACTGAGGGAGCAAGATACATTCAGGGGTTTTTAGCTTTTGCGGGAAAGCCATACAGACCAATTGAACACAGTTGGATTGAGCTAGGCGATGCCTCCGATGTCCGCATTGTCGATCCTACATTACCGTATCTGAACAAAAGTCCCCAGGAACTCTGGTATTTTGCTGCACAAAGGCTCACCGTTAAAAAACTGAAAGCCATCATAGAAGAATCGAAAGAAGATTATCCAGAAGATGAACCATTGCCAATCTATGGAGATCCACCTTATGAATATTATGGTGATGTAATGTTGGGTGGTCAAGACTATTTGGCAGCATATCAAGCCGCAGAGGCTAAATGCCAAGAAATCAACGAACTCAATCCTGAGAGAAACTAAGGAGAGTAAAGTGAACTACTCAGACTAGCTATAAAGCAATACGCTTGGGTTAAGGTTAAAACCTTTTGCCAAAGTCAATTTTTTTA
>CAZZZY010000796.1:0-3244 GCA_964658545.1 uncultured Acetobacteraceae bacterium
CTAAGTTTAGTGTAGTAGCGAATTATATTCGCCCAAAACTTTTCAAACATCCTCTCAGAGTTATATCAACAATCATTCTTGCAGACGAGCAATTACACAGTGCATAACTTGAATTTCATTAACAATTCTATCCAGTTCTGTGGATAAAGGAGTTTGTTCTCGAACGGCTTGTAAGGTGGAAGTTAAAGTGTGGGAATTTTTGGCGATCTCTGATAACCGAGCAGTATGTAGCTGTTCAATTTGGTTGTGAATGGCTTCGAGATAACTATCTAGTGCTGGCAGAGGTTGGGGTGGTTGTCCTTGTCCAAGGGCATCTGCTAAGTTCTCCAAAATCTGGATAATGATATCGGTAAATAGCTTGAGTTCAGTAAATTGGTACTCGCCGCTAAATTCCCGCAGATGTTCTGCTAGAGTTGTAACCGAAGTGAAAAAGCCACGAATGTACATGATCAGCGTCATTACAGGTTCGATTTCTCCCTGAACGTGACGCGGTTCGCTGAACAATCGTTGAGCGGCAGCGTTGGCATTGGCGTTCTCTAGGGCCGCTTGATGGCGTAGCATATTCATAGAATCAACAGACGCATTCTGTTGATGGAGATAATTAGCAATGACCTGTTGAAAGTAAGCAAGATTGGCTCGAATTGTCTTTTCCAGTTGTGCGGGAAGTTGCTCTCGTTCCCAACGGGGAAAAAGCAAATAGCTGCCAACCAGTGCTAAGATTCCCCCAAGGAAGCTATCGAAGATCCGCAATACTCCCACTTGCCAGCCACCTGCACTAATCAGGTTGAGTAGTAAGATGATGGCAGGAGTCAGCAGGATAATAAATATGCTGTAGCTTAACGATCGCACCGACATAGCAACAAACACCAACAATAAGAAACAAACTGCGATCGCTAATGGATTCTTAACAAGTAAAATCAAAATAATACCAATAATTCCACCCAAAATGGTACCAACGACTCTTTGTACTGTTGTCTCGGACGTTCCTCCAAAGTTGGGCTTGAGTGCAACTAGAGCTGTTAGCGTTATCCAGTAACCTCTAGGTAGTTGCAATACCGAGGCAAGTAATTCAGCAAATGTTGTAATCAGTGCTAGGCGCAACGCATGACGAAACAGGACTGACTCAAAAGTGAAGTTATTCCGCAGTGTATCAATAATTGCAGAAGGCTTTGACTGGGCTGGAGGAGAAATATCTCGCTGGGCAATACTGGGCTGTTTTCCCTGGATTAAATCTGTCACAACATCAGCATCAGTATGAATTTGCTGTGCCAGCTTTGTCAGACTGGCTGTAATCTTCCTAATGTTGACTACATCGGGATATTCATTTATCTGAACATTTATGGTTTGATTAAAGATTTGAGCGCGCAGAACTTGCCACTGGTGTTCTAGTGCTTCAACCGTCCGATCTAAATCCCCCAAGTGAACTGAGTTTTTTCCTTTGGCGATCGCTTCTGACAACATTTGCAGAGCAATTGCCAACTGTTCTATCACTTGCTGGATTTCTTTCTGTAATTGATCAAATAGTTGATGTTCGGATGCGATCGCTAACATTTCGCTCAGTGCTACAACCGAATTGACAATTTGATTTACATCCTCTATTAACACGAGTAACTGATTTCCCCGCAGGTTAGCTCCTTTTTGCCTAGTCCAAATAGTTGTCCAGACACTACGGGCAGATGTCAAATCTTGGATGACGGTATCTTGAGCTTGTAAAAATCTTTGTGTCCACTCCTGATGCTCATTTGCATTTAATTCTCTCTGGCTTGTCAAGGCTACAAATTGGCTTAACGATAAATAACAGTTAGCGACTATTTGCATTGCAGGTACATAAGGACGCACCACCCACAATCCCAATAACAACATACTTGTCCATGTGCCACCAGCCAGACATAGCGCACAGTGCAGGATCAGAGTAGAGAAATTAGAAAATGAAGCAAATTTAGCAAGGGAGATCACGAACATGAGCGATGTAACCAAGCTGACAGATGCAGCTACGTTGCCATAGAGATTTGCTAAACCTGAGATAAATATGACAACGAACATTGTCGGGATAGCTAACCAGAGATTACTGCTAATCAGACTGGCAATCAGGAACATCAGAGTTATGCTAATGGTAGCTGCTATCATCGCGATCGCTCTCTGGCGATAGGCTCCGTCAACATTTACAAGCCCCACGAACCAAGCCGCCATAGTAGCGATCGCACTTTCAGCCGCATGACCAGTAATGATGCCAATTCCAATGGGGACACCCAGTATAAAAAGGCTACGCAATCCTGAGAAAATGGCGGGCTTACCTGGCTTGAGTTGAAACTGTTGCAAAAACCAACTGAGAGGACGTTTATCTGTAGATTGCATTATTAGGCTGGCGACTATAACAAAACAGATTGATCGCCTTTTACAGCATTTTGACATTTTCTCAAATAATTGCCAGCTAAGTTTAACTGGCAATTATTTGAGTTTTTAGAAAGTGCGAATCAAGTCGATTCATCCTTGTCCTGTAAGTTAAAAGCGATGCTGACTGAACATTTGTTTAGAATGACTAATATACTATGCATTTGGGAGTAGTTTTATGGTTCTACAAGTTAACCCAATCCAAAAACAACCAACAGTTACTTGGGAAGCACTTCCAGCCGACTTCATTTTACCTGACGATCCAGTGGAAAATATTCAACAACCCGCGATCGCTGCTGCGCTTACCGATGCTTTGGGAAGCACAGGACGCATCCAACCCCAAATGCTGATTGGCTCTAATTTTGGACTTGTAGCCACAGTCAACAAAAAAATTGTTGTCAAAGCTCCAGACTGGTTTTATGTCCCTCAAGTGCAGGCTGTAGGAACAAATGTGGTTCGTCGCAGTTATACCCCGAATTTAGAAGGCGCTGCTGTGGCTGTAGTGATGGAATTTCTCTCAAATACAGAAGGTGGAGAACTATCAGTCCGCTCAACTCCGCCCTACGGTAAACTCCATTATTACGAGAAGATTCTCCAAGTTCCAACCTACGTAACCTACGACCCTTACGAACCAAGCATAGAACTACGGTGCTTGCAAAATGGACAATATTGTTTGCAGCAAGCAGACGCTAATGGACGTTACTGGATTCCTGAGTTAGAGTTATTTCTCGGAATTTGGCAAGGTGAAAGATTATGCCAAACCATGAATTGGTTGCGCTGGTGGGATAGAGAAGGAAATTTGCTGTTGTGGAGCAGCGAACAAGCTGAACAAGAACGCCAACGCGCTGAAAGA
>CAZZZY010000797.1:0-3237 GCA_964658545.1 uncultured Acetobacteraceae bacterium
CCCATTCCCCATTCCCAATCCCTAATTCAGGAAATCCGGACTTTTTCTTGCTTACAGACTACTATTTTTAGTCGCATAAACGCATAATAGAAGTGTGACTGATCTGTTCATCCCTTTACAATCTCTCAAACAAGGTGACTGGTTCAAGCTCATCTGCGGAGCTAGTTTCCAGCATTTACCGGCAGTCAGAAGTTTAACGTTAGCCTATACTTTGGCGGGCGCTGACTGTATAGATGTCGCAGCTGATCCAGCGGTGATTAAGGCGGCACAAACAGGGCTGCAAGTAGCCAAAACTCTGGCTAAAGATGCCCAAAGGCGAGGATTTAACTACAAAGGCAACTCACCCCTTTTAATGGTCAGTCTGAATGATGGAGAAGACCCCCATTTTCGTAAAGCAGAATTTAATCCTAATGAGTGTCCTAGAGACTGCCCTAGACCCTGTGAGAGGATTTGTCCGGCACAAGCAATCGTATTTAACAGTATCAAAGAAAACTTTTCGGGAGTAGTCTCTGAAAAGTGTTATGGCTGTGGTCGTTGCATACCAGTTTGCCCTTATGGTATAATTTATACGGCTTTCTACGTGACAACGCCAGGAGCGATCGCGCCATTAGTAATGTCAACAGGAGTAGATGCCGTAGAAATCCATACACAAGTAGGTCGGTTGGCAGAATTCCAGCGATTGTGGCAAGCAATCTCACCGTGGGCCGATCAATTAAAGTTACTAGCCATCAGCTGTCCCGATGGCGAGGGGATGACTGACTACTTAAGAGCAGTATATGACCTGATTGCCCCACTCAAGAGTGCTTTAATTTGGCAAACCGATGGTCGCCCGATGAGCGGCGATATTGGCGATGGCACTACAATAGCCGCAGTGAAATTAGGGCAGAAAGTTTTGGCAGCAAAGTTACCGGGATATGTGCAGTTAGCAGGCGGCACAAATAGCTATACCGTTGCTAAGTTAAAGGCAATGGGACTGCTAAAGAAAGCAGGGGAGAAAGAAGAACTTCTCTCCTCTGCCCCTTTGCCATCCTCCATTTCCGGGGTCGCCTACGGTAGCTACGCCCGTGTACTGCTGTCACCAATTCTCGAACAGTTAGAGAATAAGGAGGTAAATAACACTAATATAAAGGCGACTGTTCGCCTAGAAGAAGACGAAGTATTACTTTGGCAAGCTGTAGAACTTGCCCATTCTCTCGTTTCCCAGATTAAGTCACAGCAGGAGCGTTAACCGCTCGCTCAGGACAATTACCCAGAAAGGGTTCTCCTGCACGCAAATGTCCTCGCTATCTCTAAAAACGTCACCATAGAAAGCATGACGATTACAGACGATCTCCAAAAGTTATTAGACATTTTGCCCCAAGACCTGCAACAAGTACTAGAGAGTCATCCCAAACGAGATAGTTTAGTAGAAGTGGTCTTGGATTTGGGTCGTCGCCCAGAGGCTCGCTTTCCTAATCAAGCTGAGTATCTAAGCGAAGTACCCGTTACTCAAGAACAGATAGACGATTGTATTCAACGAGTCGGAACCTTTGGCGGAGATAATCGGGCAGGAATTGAGCAAACTTTGCATCGGATCAGCGCCATCCGCAACCGTACTGGTAAGATTATCGGCTTGACCTGTCGCGTTGGTCGGGCAGTATTCGGAACCATTGGCATGATCCGCGATTTGGTAGAAACGGGTAAATCGATTCTCATGCTGGGGCGTCCAGGCGTGGGCAAAACTACCGCCTTACGGGAAATTGCCCGTGTTTTGGCGGATGATCTGCATAAACGAGTGGTGATTATTGACACCTCCAACGAAATTGCTGGGGATGGTGATGTTGCCCACCCCGCCATTGGTCGCGCTAGGCGGATGCAAGTGGCTCATCCAGAACAACAGCATCAGGTGATGATTGAGGCAGTGGAAAACCATATGCCAGAAGTCATTGTCATTGATGAAATTGGCACGGAACTGGAAGCTTTAGCGGCTCGGACCATTGCGGAACGGGGTGTGCAGTTAGTAGGTACTGCCCACGGAAATCAGATCGAAAATCTAATTAAAAACCCCACTCTAGCTGATTTAGTTGGGGGTATTCAAGCTGTGACCCTGGGAGACGATGAAGCCAGACGTCGAGGCTCTCAAAAGACTGTTTTGGAGCGGAAAGCCCCTCCTACTTTTGAAATTGCTGTGGAAATGTTGGAACGCCAACGCTGGACAGTACACGAAAGTGTTGCTGACACAGTAGATAATCTGCTGCGGGGCCGTCAGCCTACCCCACAAACGAGAACTGTTGATGACCAAGGCAAAGTCGCGGTTTCAAGGCAATTAGCTGTTGTCAACGGTCGTGGTGGACAACTAGCGACGGTGGAAGAATCTTTCCCATCGGTACGACAGTCTAATGGCTGGCGTTCATCTGGACAAATGGTAGCACTGCCCCAATTGCCTGTAGAGCGGGTGAGTGGACGCAGTGAGTTTGACCGCTTACTGGATGAATCCTTCAATTATTCTGAAAGTATTGATTTGGGTACTGCTACCAGACAGCCAGGCCCCAATGGTGAAGATTTGCCACTGCACGTTTACCCTTATGGCGTTAGCCGTCACCAACTGGAACAAGTCATTAGCGTGCTAACTTTACCTGTAGTATTGACAAAAGACATAGATAGTGCTGATGCAATTTTAGCACTGCGATCGCACGTCAAAAACCACGCCAAATTACGCCAAATGGCCAAAGCCCGTCATGTACCCATCCACATGATTAAGTCCAGCACCATTCCGCAAATTACCCGTGGTTTGCGACGGTTGCTGAACATGGACGACCCAGAAATGGGCGATGACCTCGAACTGCAACTGTTTTTGCACAGTGGTAGCGATGATGAAATGGATGCCTTGGAAGAAGCTAGACTTGCTGTTGAGCAAATTGTGATTCCTAAAGGACAGCCAGTTGAGTTATTACCGCGTTCTCCTCAAGTCCGTAAAATGCAACATGAGTTGGTAGAACATTATCGCCTCAAGTCGCATAGTTTTGGCGAAGAACCAAATAGAAGATTGCGGATTTATCCGGCGTAACCTCACCCCTAACCCCTCTCCGATTCGGAGAGGGGTTAGGGGTTAGACTTAATGTCTTAATAAAGACTTTTCTTTGATAAAAGTAAAACAAGACTTTAACCTCATCCTAGTAGTCTGTCAAGCTAGTAATGAAAAGTTTGTAGTAAGCACTTTAGTGCTTAGAATATAAGGACTAAAGTCCTTACTACGAA
>CAZZZY010000798.1:0-3234 GCA_964658545.1 uncultured Acetobacteraceae bacterium
TGCCTATTTTGACCACAGGACTACCAATGGGATGGTAGAAGGTATTAATAATAAAAGGTAAAACCTTTTCTAAACATCCTTGGAAACAAACAATGGAGCGCCCAAATTCAATATTTATATCACGATATCCTTCTCTATAGCGAATGCGACCTTATTATCTATGGTGAAAATCAAGTAGTTGGGTTTGACTGGACAATTCAAAAACCTCCTAAATTTGAAATTCTTGAGAGCAAGTGGCAAACCCAATTGAGATTATTTCTCCTTCACGAACGAACTAGAATGCCATTAGAACAAATTAGCCTAGTTTACTTGTTCATAAATACTGATAGTATCTACCAGTTTACTTACTCTAAAAATAAACATTTGGCTTTTAAAGAACGGCTAGAACAAACACTCGCTCCTTTTATAGGAGACAACAATGAAAATAAACATTTAGCCGATAAAATAACTCCTCAAGAAGCACATGATAAATGACTGGCAAGAGAAATATCAACTACGGAATATTTAGCAGCAATTCCTGAAGTGGAATTATGAATCCAACAGAATTAAATATCACCAAAATCCAACTCACTTCTAACGGTGGTTGGACGCTCAATATCCTCTCACGCCGGGTAGCAACTATTACTGATCCCTTGGGAAACCGAAAAACCAGCTATTTCGGGTTCGATAGCAAAGAACAAGCCGAAAAGTTTAGAGATTGGCTTGTCAGAAAAAACAAATGTAGTAGTGCAGTGATCCGTCACTCAGAACGATTAGCTACTGAATGGGAGGTAAAAACTTGGAATGTGCCAACCTCCCTAATTCTTAAATGCGCCGTTAAAGATTTAAAGGAATCTAGCAATGCAACTATCTCTACTGAATCTGTCCTACAACGAGGATAACTCATCACTAGATATTTTCAATATTCCTAACTTAGACAAAGCAGAAGCTCTCCGCAAGCTAGCTGCCTCAATGCAGCCAACTATTGACCAAAAGAAAAATCCTGCTATTGGGAATCAAAGGGCAACCAAGCGCCGTAAAACCATAGCTCAAGGGATAATCCAAGAAGGAATTGAACTTGAGATTATCCAGTCTTGGCTATTTGCGATCGCACAAATGTGGGAAGTAGGAAATATCCCACCAATACTACGCGGTATATCTCGTAAATCACAGGTGGAAGTGCTATTTAGGATTTCTCAAAGTGGAGAAACTAGCCAGAAAGTCCAAGAAATACTAGAAGGGGTAAATCTAGCAAGCGTGTCATGAGGGGCAAGTAGTACAAAATCTGAGTTTGTAGTACGAGAGAATATGGCTAAAACCCTTATGATTTCGTTCCCCCTTATGGTGACTTTGGGCAGATGAGCGCGAACTATGTCTAGACAATTCGATAGACACTAATAACTTAAAAGCATATACAGCAATACTTTCAGGCTGTCTTGCCCCTGGTGTCAGCTACGCTATATCTACGCCTGGTAGAGGGTGGCCGCCGAGATACGTGCAAAATGGGACACGTTGTAAAGTTTTGTCAAGAAAAAAGGTTGAAACCATTGATTTTAGGTTCAGTCGAGCCAGAAATTTTTGAAGCGATCGCTCGATAGTTCTGTGTAACGAATAGTGTGTTGAATATTCTTGTGTCCCAGATAAGCCTGAATAGCTCTAGTGTCATGACCATGAGATGCCAGATAAAACCCGCAGGCATGACGTAACATATGCGGATGTACCGATAAAGCTAACCCAGCAAGAGTGCCAGCACGACTAATAATATTAAAAGCTGTGGCAGCAGCCATCGGAGTACCACGCTCAGAAACAAACAGGTAAGGGGAAGCAGGATATGAGCGTTGTAGTTGCCGTAGCCACCTCAACTCTCTGGCACGTAAAAAATCACCGTCGGACATTTTTTCGCTTAGTAAAAGCGTTAGAGTTCAAATCAACTACTAACGAACAAAGTGTTATCGAAGCATTACAATTCGTCCTAGAGAATTCTCATCGTCGAGGAGAATTTCTCAAAGCAAGTATTGAACTAGATTTTATTTCAGAACAGTGGCGAAAATTAGTGGTAGTCAAGCAAGGAGAGAAAATCAAATTCGTTCGTCGGCACTTCGAGGCTTGTATTTTTTACTACCTAGCAGCCGAATTAAGGTCGGGAGATATCTGCGTCGTTGGTAGTGAAGATTACGCCGACTACCGAGAACAATTACTGCCTTGGTCAGAGTGTTTGCCGTTAGTTGACCAATACTGTGAGAATTGCGGTTTGGTGATTACCTGATTGATATGGAGACTGTGCCACCGTCATTGGATGAGGTCGAAAGTTTATTGCTTGCTTAAGCGGCTGGAATCCTTGTAAATCCCAATTTACACCAACTGGACTGCCAATTCCTCTCATTGCGCCTCACCATCCTGCTTAACAATATTCAGTACAAAACGCAAATTGTGAACAGGTTCTATCCCGTCCTCAAAGTATACTTGAACTAACACTGACCGAGTTTCCATCTCAGCAGGGGCAGTAAGCGTAAACCAACCTAAATAATCTCCGGTAGCTGTACGTGTCATAAGTATTGAATCACCAGGAGTAACGTGCAATCCGGACGTGACGATAAAAACACTTAAATCATCAAAAGTTAAATCTTCAGCCACTTCCATTAATCGATTCTCGTACCATACAGGAGGGGTACGGCGCAGGCTAACGCGAAACCTGACTGTGCTTCCTGGCGATATTGGGTCGTCAATTTCTTGACCTATAGGTTCTACAATCGCATAGCCCTGTCCTTCCACAGGTCGGTAAGGACGCGCCATTGGGTCGCCAAATAATACATAAGCCAGCCAGTCCAAGGATTCTGGTACAACGGTTTTAGCCAATCTGCGAGCAGTTTGGAACGCCACACCCAAAGTTTGCCCTACCCAAATGCTGTTATAAAAAGCACTAACAAAAGCTGCTTCCACATTCGGTTGCACCGCCCAGAGGGAACTAACAAAGGCGCTACAACCTGCTCTGACAAAGGTAGAAGCCCAGGTTTGCTCTAATGCTGTTAATTCCGCTTGTCCTGCATTTAGATAACTCAAAGATACAAGGGGATGATTGCGACGCAGACTCAGCTTGGCTGGTTGCACCTCACGCTCAATATCCTGAATATCGCTACTGCTATTCACTCGCACTGGCGCATCCTGGCGGTTTGTTGTGTCCACAGATTGACCATAGCGAATTAAATGCAAGCCACGTATTGATTCAAACAAACTAATATCATTAAATATACCAGC
>CAZZZY010000799.1:0-3233 GCA_964658545.1 uncultured Acetobacteraceae bacterium
GACTCACTTTGAAATACTTCATCCCGATTTAACCACTACCCGAAAATCGAATCACGCTCATCATCGGGTGGAACTTCCACAACAGCAAATGGCGCAACAAACTTTTGCTCATTGCGTTAGATATTTAGATATTGCTCTGATTAAGGCTGACCAAGAAAGTCTCCTTTACCAAGTTCGACACCGCAGTGCCTAAGAATGTCATAGGCTGTTGTGACATGGAAATAAAGGTTTGGTAAAACAAAATATAGGAGAAATGGCATTCCTTGAAAAGAGAGAGTATTGTCACGCATCTGTAGGGTAATTTCTCTCTCTTCTGAACCGTCAATTTGCTCAGGTTTAAAAGTATTTAAATGAGAGATGGTTTTTTGAATGCGGTCAATAAGTTGACCAAATGTAGTTTCATTGTCCTCGAATTTAGGTGGTTCTATTCCTGCTAACCGTGCGGCACCTCTATTTACTGTGTCAGAGGCAATTTGCACTTGTTTTGATAATGGAAACATATCTGGGGATAGACGACTATTAATCAAGACATTCGGATCTATTTTTTTAGTTTCAGCATAGGCAGAACCTTTTTCAAGAATGTTTGTAAGGTTATTCAGTGTGCGAATAGACACGGGTATTAAAGCTTGGTACATTGAAATGGTCATTGAGATTTCTCCAGAAAAAGTTCAAACGACTTTCAGCCGCCCCATCTAATATTAGGAGGTATTGACTGTGATGTTGTGTCAAAGAATATGGAACCAAATTTAGTCACAGATCCAAAGATAGTGAAGAAGGCAGGAGGCAGAGGGCAGAGGGCAGAAGGTTTGCAATACAGTGTAGGCTTCAAACCTACACTGATTGCAAGACACCAAATCTAAGATTTTGGAGTGGGGCTTAAACCCTTACTCCCTACGGTCGTGGCAGAGTGCAGGAATCAGAATTCCCTTCAGCATAGCTGCCTCCTGCCCTCTGCCTTTCTTGCTAAACTGGCATTTTTCCCAAACACAATGCCATTGGGATTTATCAAGAATAAATTCGGGCTAGAATTACCAAATGTGCCGAGTCTCCCCAAAATTTCTGAAGGGTTATTACCTGTCACTCGTGCCAAAATATTCTGAATGTTTGCGTTAGGGCTGAAAAAATATGCTCCCCGTCCCTCGCTGATATTAAATTCTTGAAAGCTGTGAAACAGATTGATTTGGCTAGTTGAACCACCAGTAATTACTTCTATGGGCTGTCCCTGAAAATTGCCTATAACTTGAGAGGACTCAGCGCCAAGTGTGTTGTCAGGTACGATATTACTTTGCTGTGCTTGGGTTTTAGCAGTGAAGAGAATTACGCAAAAGCTTCCCAGTAAGCCCGCTAATCCAAACTGCAAACACTTGTGTAATCCGTATTTGATCGTCATTAGGTGCGCTTTTATATAGATTACTTGAGTATCTAATAAAACTGCACCTTTAGATGAAAAATCCACTTGAAAAATGTAATGTTCAAAAGTGAACTACTTTGATCTACACCACCAGCAACCAATCGCACACCACAGACCTACACCCGTCAGCAAAGTTAACCCAAAGGAGCCACTGCCCCAGATATGCGTTCCAGTAAAGCTCCCCATCAACAACACCAATAGAAAAGCCAATTGTTTTAAGATTGATTGGATTAAATAGGCTAAAAGCCAGACTAGGAGAGGCTTTGAAACAAAGGTATAATTTTCTGTTACCAAAGTAATAGGGTAGTATAAAAAGTAGATGGTCAATAAAAAATGGGCTGTCAAACGACTGACAGTAAATCTCACGTCAATAGAGACACAGAAATTGTCACAATACTGTGCAAAAACAGGAAGACCCATTAACGATGTAATTCGAGAATTACTGCGTTCTTTAAATGTTTTCAATACCCAAGTATCAGAAACTTCACCAGACTCTGAAGTTTCAGAATTAGCTAGGCTTCAAAAATAAGCCAATTAATGAAGGAGAGGATATTGCTTCCCTATTCACAAGACTTAAATGATACTTGAGGAATTAACAGTCAACTGGTCTATATCGAATGGGAAATCAAGCCATCCATTCAGTCCACTGTGGTGCATCTGCTACCAGTTGAGCAAATTTTTCCGGGTCAACATCCTCAAACTCCAGTATCACGCCGCAACGCTCATCAATCGTTAGCGTACTGAGTAGTTCTTTAACTGATTCTACACCGTACTCAACCCGCTCAATCGCCAGCCGAGCATAATATTTAACCCGCTCCCACCAAGAATTACTGAATCCTGCCTCTGTGTCCATACCCCCCCAATTATTACTTCCATCTTCATTAAGGGGGGGGGTGTGGACGGAGGTGAAGAAGGCAGAGGTGCAGGGGGCAGGGTGCAAGGTGCAAGGGAGAGATTCCCCCTGCTCCCTGCCCCCTGCTCCTATGCTTGCTAACGGAGCATTAATTCCATATTGAGACTGCATTCTAGCTGCATAAGCCGCATTTCGTTCTTGTTCATCTTGGCGTTTCCTTTCCCTCTCTTCCCGTTGCCGTTGACGATACTCCAATACCTTCTGGATCAACTCGACATCCTCAGTATTCAGCCGATAATACCGAACACGCTGCCCATCCTCCATTGGTCGCCGCGATTCAGTGGACAAGCCCAGTTGTGAAAGATACTGCCCCAAAATCCACATCGGAGACTCCGATAGCGGGATGGTCAGATTGAGAATGCCTTTAACGTGAGATGCGTTGCGTTTAGAGAAGTCAGCCAAAGCCTGAATCATCGCCTCGTCCCCTTTAATCTCAACCCCAGCCATCAGATCCACCAGCACTGCTCTCAGTCCCAGGCGATGACGCATTAACCACGCGGTAGAATGATTACTCCAGTCTGTGCAAATAGCTAATCGTTCCCGTTCCGATTTATCACGTTCGGCAACCAGAGAGGGCGGTGGAATAAACTCCCGCCCCTGGTCATCAGTGACCATTTTCCCAGGTGCGGACAATATCGCTTCAAGTGCGACAATCTTTTTAATTAAGCGTCCCCCGTCATCTTGCTCAACCAGTTCCGGGGTAACGCTCATGCCATAAGTGTCTTGTATAAATTCTTGATTAAATCGAAAAAACCGTCCAGTCTTAGTACAATTTGATTAGACATAGGTAAGCGTGATCTTCCATGACTCCAGCAACCGATATTCGTAGAAGAGCGATCGAACTGATTGAGCAGTTGTCAGAAGAGCGGTTAACTGCGGTAGTTCAATTATTAGAGTTTCTGTCTGAAC
>CAZZZY010000800.1:0-3231 GCA_964658545.1 uncultured Acetobacteraceae bacterium
ACGTTAAAAAATTGACTTTGGTAACAGAGTTTTAGCCTTAACCCAAGCGTATTGTTCCATAAGCTGGAAAGCAATGAAAGAGTCTTTGGATGCTTCCCAGGATTTAAAAAATGATTACTTATCTGAACCAGTGCTGGATGATTACATGAATACTATGCAAAAAATCTCCCGTGAATCCCCAGGCCTGTGTGATCGCTTATTTTGAGATCCGGAGGGGAATTAAAGCCTTAGTGCAAAAGGAAAAAGGAGATTTTTAAGTACCCTGTAATTTTAAAGTTAAATTTGTGACCATCACATAAGGCTCCCAGAGGCGATTATTTAAGGCACAGGGATAGCATAAATCATAAAATAGCAAAAGCTTTGTCCGAGACAAAAATGCCTGAATCGATTGCATCGCCTGGATTATAAGGCTTGTAAGGCTTAATTAAATCTTGCAGGTTAAAAATGAGCGAACGTACAGCAATTCGCCACGATTTTACGCAAAGCTGTACTTAGTCTTGCTGCTTCCGGTTTCTGCGGTAATTAATGTTGCGCAAAGTGAGAGCCGATCGCCTCTAGCTTCCACCTTTACCCCAACCTTTCCCGCCTTTAATCGCTCATTGATGACTTGAAGAGTTAATCTCACTATGCTAAACCTGAGCTAAAATTACCCTGTGATTCTAAGTAATTCCAAGTGATTTCAGGTAATAATATTACCGTAAATCGCAGCACTAAAATTATATCCCCATTAAAAAAGCCGCCATTTGGCGGCTTTTCGTGTTTCTTGGTCTATGGGCAGTACCAGACTCGAACTGATGACATCCTGCTTGTAAGGCAGGCGCTCTACCAACTGAGCTAACCGCCCTTTTGACTACTCCTTAATTAATATAGCAGACCATTTCCCGTTGCGCTAGTAGTTTTGGGAAAATCTTTTTTTCTCTTATACTGGCTCAGTATTCAGTTACTCAGCACGGGCTAAACGCCCCGCTATCGCTAACAGGATTTAGGATGCCCTCTGGTCGGACGCACGATCGCATTACTATGTATGCTCTGCCATTCGTGGCGGGCATTACTTTCTGGCAGACTCGCAGTAGCAATGCGACTTTGTTGGTTGCAGGTGGGTTTCTATTTGGAGGGCTGATGTTTGGCCCCGATTTAGATATTTACTCTGTGCAATTTCAACGCTGGGGTTTCTTGCGCTGGATTTGGCTACCTTATCAAAAAAGTCTGCGGCATCGTTCTTTTTTATCCCACGGGCCGATTATTGGCACAATTCTACGGATACTTTATCTGGGGTGTTTGCTAGCTATCTTGGCAATTTTGGTTTTGGCAATTGCCGAAAAATTATGGAATCTGAGTTTTACTTGGCAAGATTTGGGTGAAACTGTGGGACGATCGCTGGTGCAATACAATACTGAATATATAGCCCTGTTTTTGGGGTTGGAACTTGGTGCGATGAGTCATTCTCTTAGCGATTGGGGCGGTTCGGCATATAAGCGCGTGCAAAAACAGGGGGTTCGGGGGTTGCTTCCTAGTGGCAAAATGAAGAAGCCGAAAGTTACAAGTCGTAGTCGTCGGCCGAGATTGAAGAAATAATTTTTTTTTAACGCAAAGGAACGCTGAGGGAAGCGCAGAGGTACGCACAGATATGGAAAATCAAAATGAGAGTTTGGCAGCTTTGCAGGAATTGATTGAGGTGGTGGCGAAGTTGCGATCGCCTGATGGTGGGTGTCCGTGGGATTTGGCGCAAACTGCTGAAACGCTGATGCCTTATGTAATTGAAGAAGCTTATGAGGTGGTGGACGCAATTAAGAGTGGGGATCAGACGGCGATCGCAGAGGAGTTAGGCGATTTATTATTACAGGTGGTATTGCAAGCTCAAATCGCTAGCGAATCTGGGCTGTTTTCTCTCAAAGAAATAACTCAGGGGATCTCCCAAAAGTTGATTCGCCGTCATCCTCATGTCTTTGGTGATGTGTCGGTGACAAGTGTGGATGAGGTGCGGCAAAATTGGGAACAAATTAAAGCTACGGAAAAAGGCGAACCATCCCCTGACGCGCAAAAACTTAGTGCTAAACTCGGTCGTTATGGGCGGACTCTTCCACCCTTGACAGCAGCGATGAAGATTTCTCAAAAGGCTGCGGCTATTGGGTTTGAATGGGAAAATATTCAGGAAGTTTGGGATAAGTTTCATGAAGAGTTAGGGGAGTTTCAACACGCTGTAGCTGAGGAAACACCAGAACGACAACAAGCAGAATTAGGCGATTTACTATTTGCGGTTATTCAGCTAGCGCGGTGGCATAATCTTGACCCTAGCGCCGGTTTGCAAGGCACCAATCAACGATTTGTTCAGCGATTAGAAAAAATGGAGGCAGTTGTTGATCGTCCCCTTTCTAATTACAGTTTGGATGAGTTAGAAACTCTTTGGCAACAGGCAAAAGCCCAACTTGCTCAAGATTCTCTCCCAGAGAACCACTTATCATATAGGAATAATATTTGATTTCTGAAAAAAACTACGAGATAATACGTATAGATATCTCTGTCTAACAACGAACGATTGACTTAGCAGTATCTACAAGCCGCATTTGGAATTCTCCGGTTTAAGCATTGGCGTGCAACTACAGACAACTCACATTCAACCATATTTAACCAACTACCATGCTTCGGCGTATGGTGAATCTCTAATTTTTTCGCAATTCGTCGAGCTTCTTCGGGTGCAAATACTTCATATGAGAGGGATTTCTTCCCATCAATACCAGCCGTCTTTTTACCAGCATTTAGCTGTGATACTTGTCTTATTGCAATCTGAGGAGAAATACGAAAAAACTGATTGCGGAAGTTTAGTGAGCGTAATATTACTTAGCAAATATCCGTATTTGAATTAAATCATCCCGCACCATTCGTGAGAGGTTAAGACAAAATCATTTTTGTCAATTAGCAACTTTGCTGAAATTTTTATAAAAAATTGAGTATTAAATAAAGCTTGATACTGAATTCTGATGCAAGAACGAATGATGCTTTTAAATATGACGCGTAGGCTAGCAAAAAACCGTAGGCATCGCCCGCCTAAAAATTCTGTTGATTAGCACCATTTTCAGCATAATTTTAAGTACTATTGCTTATTGACAAAAGCTCTATAACCTTAAACTCTCACCGATGATCCCGCACTTATGCAACGCCTTTTTGCCTAATCACTTATGATAAAGCAAAACCCCCAAACTTACTGTTTGGGGGTTTTGTGGGTTATATATA
>CAZZZY010000801.1:0-303 GCA_964658545.1 uncultured Acetobacteraceae bacterium
TTAAAGAATTTGGGTATTTGGTGCACCAGTTTGGTATTTCTTAAAAAGTCCTGAGATTTAGGAGAATCACATTATGACCGCTAAAGCTAAGAATTCCGCAGTTGCCGATAGTGGAGCTAAACCTCCCTATGCCTATCGCACAGGCTGGGCACTGTTCTTGTTAGCTATCAATTTCTTGGTCGCAGCCTACTATTTCCACATTATTGAATAGTTAGAAGTGGAGTGGTGCTGCTCAAATCGTTCCTTTGAATAATATTACTAAACTTGTTATGCATAGTTTTTATCTTTATTTTGAAGATATTA
>CAZZZY010000801.1:313-3225 GCA_964658545.1 uncultured Acetobacteraceae bacterium
CTGCTCAGATCGTTCCTTTGAATAAACCTTTGGGACGAATGAGCAGCACCAAAATCATGATCAATAGTGCTACACCCTGTTTATACTGTGAACCCAGCCAAGGGGTGCTAATTTCCTGGATGATGCCAATGATCAAAGCTGCTGCGATCGCCCCGTAAGGGTTGCCAATCCCACCAAGAATCACTGAAGCAAATAATGGTAGAATTAAAAACCACCCCATATTTGGACGCACGGCTGTAATCAACCCATACATACTTCCGCCCAATGATGTAAGAGTGCCAGCAATTAGCCAAGTCCAAAAAATTACTCGGTCAACATTGATACCAGAAACCCTGGCTAAATCTAGATCGTCTGCAACTGCTCGCATCGCCTTACCAATTTTGGTATTTTGCAGTAGGTAATGCAGCGCCAAAATTGCTAACACTGCCAACGCCAATACCAATAATTGATTTTGCGGCACCTTTAAGCCAAAGATGTCTAAAGCGGTGGTTACAGGTAAATTATAATTTTGGTTTTTGCCACCCCAAATAAAAATAATCCCATTGCGAAGAAATAAGGCAAGTCCGATAGAAATAATAATCAGCGTAGTGGAAGTAGCACGGATAGAGCGCATCTTTGACCAAAGCAACTTTTCCGATAACAGCATTACTGCTACTGTTCCCGCCGCCGCCAGGATCATTGACAGCCAAATGTTAACTCCAATAGTATTGATCAGCCAGGTGAGATAGGCTCCTAAAGTGAGAAAGTCACCATGAGCAAAGTTAGATAGCCGTAAAATTCCATAAGTAAGAGTGAGTCCGACTGCTGCTAGAGCAATAATGCTCCCCACCGCAATCCCATTGACGATTAGTTGGGCGAATTGTGTATCCATAAGTCTTAAGTTGCTTTTAAAAAATTTTAGGCCAGTGGTTCATACAATAATTTTTTTTGTTCTAGCTGCTAAACTCGACATCATAAGTTATGGTTTATAACAACATAGGTTATGGTTTATAAATAAAGAGTTGTCCGCCAATATACATAGAATCCTTTTCGGATTTTTATGCGAAGCTAAACTTGTTCAGCGGTCTAGTTGACCATGCAGCAGTACTCAAGCTTACCAGACCAGAAATCACAGATAGATGCAACGCCAAAACTTTTGACAACAATTCAGCAACTTCGCGCTAAGTTGTGGCTGGAGAGCAGCTTGAACCAGTTGCAAAATCGCCTTAATGATTACCTGCTTTCTGCTTGTAATGCTGTCCCACAGGTAGAAGCCGCAGAAGCAGAAATTCTCCAAATTGTGGTTGACGAGATTAACAATGCTGTTCACAGCAGTAATTTGGCACTTACAGATTATGTTGTAGGCATCGCTCTGTTTCAACCACAAGAAACTGTTGCCACAGTTTGCTATGTTTCTTGTTCTCCATCCCCAAACTCACAACCTTTATTTCTAGAAGTGCTAACAACAGAAAAAAAGCTGCTGTTGAGATTGCAAGAGGTTATAGAACTTGGAGATTTGCAGCAGCTTGAGAATCAACAGCCACCCAGTGCTTGGCGGTTAACTGATGATTTGGGCAAAATCATCGGCTGGCTAATTATCGCCGCCGCGCCCCTAAGCTCTGATTGTGAGTCGCTCATAGAATCAAAAGCCCAACTCAGATCACAATTTATGGCAAGGTCTACCAAGCACTGTACTACAGCCTTGGTACAACTGAGACACATATTATCTTTGCAGCAACGGTATCAACAGTTAAATAGCTCTAATCAAGAGTTGGAGCGCACCAATCAACTCAAAAACCAGTTTTTGGCAAACACCAGCCACGAAATTCGCACACCGCTTAGTTCTATTATTGGGTTTACCCATCTGCTTTTAGCTCCAGGGTTCCAAGCAAGTATAGAACGTCAACGGGAATATTTAAATATCATTCAGTCTAGCGGCCAGCACTTGCTAGCTCTGATTAATGATATTTTGGATCTCTCTAAAATTGAAGCAAACCAGCTAGAAGTGCAGTGGGAAACTGTAGATGTGCGATTGCTGTGTAGAAATGTTTTGGTACTAGTGAAAGAGAAAGCCGCTAATAAGGGTTTAAAACTGTGCCTAGAAATTGATACCGAGATCACAACCCTAGTAGCTGACTCTTTGCGACTCAAGCAAATGCTGTTGAATTTACTCTTCAATGCCCTAAAATTCACCAGCAAAGGAAGTGTTGGCTTAGATGTTGTTCTCGAAGGTGTATTTGTACATTTTACAGTTTGGGATACTGGCACTGGTATTTCCCAAGAAGACCAGACTCAACTATTTGAACCATATTTCCAAATTGCCAAGGCTGTCGCTGGTGGTGTTGAAGGGACTGGTTTGGGTTTAGCTGTGACTCGGAAACTCGCCGAAATTCACGGTGGTTCTGTGAAAGTGGAATCTGAAGTAGATGGCGGCTCCCGTTTTACCCTCGTACTTCCCCGGAAGCAAGAGGGGGAAGTAGGGGGGGATGAGGGAGTGGGGGAGGATGAGGGAGTGGGAGAAGCAAAATACTCTTCATCTCCTTTAACTTTCACCCCTAGTTCTTCCGTAAGTATTTTGTTGGTAGAAAATGACTTGCCCAACGCTGATTTAATGCAAATTTATCTACGGGAATTGGGATATCAGGTGACTTGGGTCAAGAATGCTGTCGAGATGTGGGAAGCTCTAACACAGTTAGATCCAGCAGTGATCTTAATGGATATTTGTCTGGCAGATGGAAATGGTCTTCACTTGGTGCAACAACTGCGAGAACACGCGCAGTATGGTACGATTCCGGTAATTGTTCAAACAGCAATGGCAATGAAAGGCGATCGCGAAACCTGTCTAGCCGCTGGAGTAAATGACTATATTTCTAAGCCGATTGATTTACCACTTTTAGCCAGTCTGGTAGCCAAGTACAGCAAACCGCCGATAT
>CAZZZY010000802.1:0-3220 GCA_964658545.1 uncultured Acetobacteraceae bacterium
CCTAAACAACCTTGTATACTGTGTTTCATGCTGCATACTCGCTAGCGACAAACCCCAGCTACAACAGGCGAGTTCATCATCATGTAACGCGAGAATTTCTAATGCCACAGTGTTAAATAATGGTTGTAAATCTAGCAATAACTGCTGTCCTGCTGTTTGTCCAAGGGGGATAAGTTTCACCCCAGCAGTAATCAAATTACTTGCCCAACTATGCAGATATCCGAGTAATGCGGCTTTGATACTGATTTGCCAATGGGCAATGGCAATGCCAAAAGCGATCGCATAATTGCAAGGATTACCCACAGCATTGGCAATAGGCACAATCTGCGGTTCTAGTTTACCAAGTAATTGGATGAGCGATCGCCCCATCTGCCAACTAGAGGCACGTAACTCTTCTGTTTCCCTAGCAGCAGATAACCACAGATTCCAACGGCATAGCGACTCTATATCACCCAGTTTTGCAGCTTCCTCGGATCGTACCATCACCGCCGCCTCTAACCGAATTGCCCCATACATCAACTCTGCTTTTAGCCAATCTTTAAGATGTGTCTGGCTAGCGATCGTACCATTTTCGACCAGCATTTCCAAGCCTTCAGAATAGCTATATGCTCCCACAGGCAAAACGGGGCTAGCTAACTGCAAAATACTCAAAAGATGGTAATCAGTGAGCATGATGGTGTTGTCCATAAGCTCCCAATTCTGGCTGAAACGGTAAAATTTCCTCTTTTACTTCTAACCCCAGTTGTTCCAACATCGGGCGTAAAACCGAATCGGAGGACAAGCGTAAATAAGCCGGGGTAATTTCTACAGGTACATGGCGATTTCCCAAATGGTATGCCGCCCGTAGTAATAAAAGTGGTGTTTGGGCAAAGGCAGTCAGCACTAATTCTGGTTTGGCAGTAATTCTGATTAAACTGCGATGGGTTTCTTCTAGCAGAATATCGCCATTGTGTAAAACAGTTCCTCTGGGTAAATGCAAAAACACAACTTTACCATCTTCTGTTTCAAAGCGATGACGACTGCGGGTACGTTCTTCTGCTGTCAGCGCTAGAGTCAAGGTGACTGCGGCATTGTGATTAGGTGGTTTAACTTGGGTAAATGTTAGCATAAGAGTCTGGCCTGATCTTCCGTTTTTTTATTACCTTAGCGAGTCTGTGAGTGTCATTATGAATTGCAAATTAGTTGGTAATCCTGCCAATTAACTGAAAAATAACCTTTTCAGATGCAAATGTCTGTCTAAAGACAGATAGAAGAAAAATCAAGGTAGTGGGATCTTAGGACAGCTTTGCAATAAACATCCAAAACAGGGATTTATCAAAAGTAGAAAATATTCCAACGAAAATTTAATAATAGAGGACTACAACAATGAAAATACTCTTACTTTATCCCCGCTTTCCCAAAACCTTTTGGTCTTACGACGAATTTATGAAAATGGCGGGACTTAAGGCATTTATTCCACCGCTAGGGATTCTGACTGTTGCCGCTATGCTACCAACAGACTGGGAAGTGCGGTTTTATGACCGCAATGTTAACCAAGAAACGGATGCTGATTGGCAATGGTGCGACATCGTGATTCTTTCTGCCATGCTTGCACAGAAAGAAGACTTTCTTGCCCAAATTCACAAAGCAGCACAGATGGGTAAAAAAGTAGCTGTGGGTGGGCCTTATCCGACCTCAGTCCCAGAACCTGCCCAAAAAGCAGGAGCTAACTACTTGATTTTAGATGAAGGAGAGATTACAGTTCCACATTTTTTAGAAGCGATCGCTAAAGGTGAAGAACAAGGAATTTTTCGCGCCGTTGAAAAACCAGATGTTAGCAAAAGCCCCATCCCTCGCTTCGATTTACTCAAGCGAGATGATTACTTAATGATGGCCATCCAGTTTTCTCGCGGTTGTCCTTTTGAATGCGAATTCTGTGACATCATCAATCTTTACGGTCGCAAACCACGTACTAAAGAACCAAGTCAAACTCTAGCAGAACTCCAAACCCTCTATGACTTGGGTTGGCGTGGATCTCTGTTCGTAGTGGATGATAACTTTATTGGCAATAAACGCAATGTGAAACGCCTCTTAAAAGAATTAATTCCGTGGATGCAGGAACGCAATTATCCCTTCACCTTCTTGACTGAAGCTTCGGTCAACCTAGCAGAAGATACTGAGCTATTAGAATTAATGGCTAAAGCTGGTTTCTACGCGGTCTTTTTGGGTATTGAAACACCAGATCAAGACAGCCTGCAAGTCACTCGCAAGTTTCAAAATACCCGCAATCCCCTATTAGAAGCCTGTCGTACCATCAATCAAGCCGGGTTACTGATTTATGCAGGATTCATCATTGGTTTTGATGGAGAAAAAACTGGTGCTGGTGAGCGAATTCAAGCTTTCGTCGAAGAAACTGGCATTCCTCAACCGATGCTTGGTATCTTGCAAGCCCTTCCTAATACTGCCCTCTGGCAAAGATTAAAACAAGAAGAGCGATTATTAGAAGGATTTGGAGGTTTGGAGGTGGGGGATCAGAATTCCTTAATGAATTTTGTTCCTAGCCGTCCGATAGCTGAAGTTGCTAAAGAATATTTAGAGGCAATTTGGAGAATGTACGAACCCGAAAACTATCTCCGTCGTTGCTTTGAACAGTGTCTCAAGATTACACCTAATCCCCAACTACAGCAGACGATGTATTTTCCCCCAGGGAAAGGATTGCGATTACTTGCACACCTACTCTGGCGACAAGGTTGGCAACGGCGGGAAATTCGGGGTCAATTTTGGCAACAGCTTTGGGCTATTTTCCGCACCAAGCCACAATTCTTGAATATGTATTTAGGTTTATGTGCTGCTGGTGAGCATTTTTGGGAATACCGCCTTTTAGCTAGAGAGCGTATTACTGAGCAGTTAGGATTTGATCCGCTAACCACACCTACCCCCGTTGAAAAATCATTAGTCACAATTTAAGAAAAGCGACTAGAGAAACGAAGCCTACCGACCTGGGTTATTTAGCGATCGCATTAATCTTACTTATTCGCCAAAACCAAACTCTGCTTGATATACAGCAGGTTGCAACAGGCGTGAGGTACAGATGATTTTAAGGGCACACACTTAAGAAATTAAAAAGGCGAATGGAGTTATGCTCCAATACGCTTGGGTTAAGCATCTCTTTCTTGTCTCTGCGTCCTCTGCGCCTTGGCGGTACCCTGCGGTCAGCCGCTCCGCGTCTACGTTAAAAAAT
>CAZZZY010000803.1:0-3219 GCA_964658545.1 uncultured Acetobacteraceae bacterium
GCTTTATTTACGGACTGGTTATTGGGGGTGTTAACAGAAAAGCTTATATCCAGATGATGGAGCTTGAAGCGGCTGATGCCCACTCATACGGGGCGCATCAGGGTAATAGTGCAGGACAATGGTCCAATACATCGATGTCTTCAGGTGCAGCAGTTATGGACAAAGTGGGAACAGATGGGTTTGTACATCTTCTTTTTGCCAAAATATTGCTCTGAAATGAATCCGATTGAATTGGAATGGCAACACCTTAAAAAAGATGAACTAGCGGGAAAAATGTTTGACGACGAGTTAGAACTTGCCTATGCCGTAATTGATGGTGTTCAAGCTAGAGGGGAAAAAGGAAACTACAGTACACAACGTATTAAATTTAGCTCCAATAGCTCTGATTAATTTTTCGTTACATACTTATGAATTTTCCCGCCGACTTACTTAGGTTGGTTAATTGATTTAGAAAATCGGCAAGTAGAAATTTATCGCTCCGCTAGAGATGTTGAATTACTGCAATCTCCTGCTAGTTTATCAGGAGAAGATGTGCTGCCGCAATTTGTGCTTAATTTTGAAGATATCTGGTGAATTGATTAAAACACAAAGTGCGATGTCTACGACGGGCTACGCCTACGCTTTATTTTTGAGGTTTTCTGTAAGGCGATACCTACGGTGAGCTACGCTAACGCACTCACTCTTTGCCAACAGCCGATGTCTAACGACAAGCCGCTACGCGTCTACGCTGTGTTGTTGAGCTTTTCTGAAAGGCGATCGCTCACTCTTCCATACAGGCGATGTCTAACGACAAGCCGCTACGCGTCTACGCTGTGTTGTTGAGCTTTTCTGTAAGGCGATCGCTCTTTTGTTAACTATAATTTCTTCATGGAAAAATATCAAAGCTATTGCAGTGCTTAGGTCGAAATAATCTAAAATCTCGCTGATCTAAGGTAAATATTTTTTTAATACCATAGCGTTCAGCTATAGCCATAACACTTGCATCTACAAAATCAATCCGACTATCTGCATACTCATCCAATATTTCTGCCACACGAATTACATCTTGGTCTGTCAAAGCTACCAATCTAAATCGACTTGCAGATAGCCCTTGTAAAAAAGCTACTACTGTCGCTACACCTGCATTACGTCCGACCAAATAAGCTAACTCCGCCAATACTGTTTGTGGCAACAGAATTTGTTTTTGTTGTATATATACTGTTGTGACAATACTGTGCATTGCATCTGAACGGTTCAACAATGCTACAACAAAACCCGTATCAGCCACCACTGAATTTATTTCCACGTCCAACCAGATTTTTCAGTAATTTCCTGCTGGAGAATATCTTCAGAATTTGTAGCAAAATCAGGTGTTCCTGCAAATAAGCCAATTAATGGGTCAGATCCATAGTTATCAACTGGTTCTAACAATTGGGTTTCGAGATACAGTCTAACAGCTTCACTAACAATTGATTCAGGAGATTCTCCTCGTTGACTAGCCAGATTTATTACTTTTTCAAGTAAAGTCTGTTCTGGTTTCCAGTTAAATGTAGAATCCACAAGATAACTTCTCTCTGATTAGTAACAAATGACATTCTAACAAATAACGTTTGATACTCATTATCATACTTTTTGTTTTCAGTCAAATATACACACAGCACTTACTTTTCCACTAAAGGCGATGTTTAACGACAAGCCCGGAGCTTTCGGAGTCTTGCCTGGGCGCTATGCGTCTACGCTGTGTTGTTGAGGTTTTCTGTAAGGCGTTAGCGCAGCTTACCGTAGGTATCGCTTTTAGGAATGTGCGAAGTGCGTTAGCGTAGCTTATCGTAGGTATCGCTTTATTTTTGAGGTTTTCTGCAAGGCGATCGCAATCACTCTTCCATAACAGGCGATCGCTCTTTTAGCCATTGAAGCATAAATTGAACCTCGCATGACCGCGCACACATAACATCTATCTGACCGCAAAAAAATTGTTTGGACGTTTGCTTTAAGTTGCTCAGAAAAAGTTGTATATCAAGGCTTGAGTAAGAAATTGAGCCACTGGCGACCTAAATTTCCACCAAAGAACGAACACTCAAAATTTCATGATTACTCAGTGGCTTAATGTCAGATATGGGAACAATGACAACAGCGATTGATTCACCAGTTGCATTGAATACTTCTAGAACACATCCTTGTTCGCCATTGCTGGGATGAGGGACAAAATCAATTAAAGTTGCTACATCACCTTTTTTTAATTGATATTCATCCAAGTCCCGATTTAAAGCGACACGCTGGTATAGTTCAAAGTTCATTTGCAGACTCCTTGTTAGGTTTGAGGGTAATAAACTGAAACTTGCCGTCAACCGCCCTTTGCAGCCAAACTGTAATCACTGCTAGGTTTCGCTGGTTTACCCCAATTAAGGAACCAGTGACGCAATAGAACACCCCATATTCATTATCTCTATCTTGTATTGCTTCTGTTGAATCTGCCAGTTGCCGAATTGCAGCTTTTAAGAGTTCTGGGTTTTGGAGTGTAAATCCAGCTTGGGCGAGAAACTTTGATTTATCATCTTGTTGTCTCGGTACTAATAAGTAGCGGGTAATTTTTTCGTCAGCAATAATCGCATCAGGAGGAATTTTCATATTACTGTTTCTACGACTTTCCCCGATTCGTTACTTCCGCAATCATAGTGACACCGTAAATTTATATAAACTCTACTGCAATTTCCATCTCAAAATAAACTTTTTTCACCTTCACCACGTACACTGGAAACTAAAACCGAGTCGGTTGACCAAACCTCAACGTATTTTCTAGGAACAAGAGCAAGTGTCAACTTCAGACAAGCAATGCCGCATTATTGCCCTGTTTAATCAGGCGGGTGGTGTCGCCAAATCAACACTGACCCAAAACCTGGGATACCATCTAGCGAAACGAGAACACCGCGTTCTCCTCATTGATATAGACCCCCAAGCATCCTTGACCAAATTCATGGGGTTAGTGCCATCTCAGTTACAAAAAACCGTTGCTGATGCCATTATCGATGAGCAGCCCTTACCAATTCATGAGGGCATTCACGGCATGGACTTGGTTCCAGCAAGCCGAGTCTTAAGTGGAGCCGAAATGCAGTTAGTCAGTGCTGCGATGCGCGAGTTGCGCCTTAAGGAAGCCATTGAATCTGTTCTAAATGAATACGACTTCATTCTTATAGATTGTCCCCCCAGCTTAGGATTGCTTTCCTATATCGCCTTAGTCGC
>CAZZZY010000804.1:0-3217 GCA_964658545.1 uncultured Acetobacteraceae bacterium
AAAGGGGTAGGAGAAGAATAACAACGCCCAATACCCCATTCCCAATTCCCAATTAAAACTTAATTTTGGCGAACAAAGACTCGTATTGTTTGATTGCTGATGGGGGTAAGGGAAGCAAAAACTCACTTTTATCGAACATTTTGCGATCGCTCTGCAACAAGCTCCATAATGGTTCTTGGATATCAGAAGCGGCAATATTTGTAGAAATTGGTGAATTACTTTTGGTCAGTATTGAAATCTGTTTAGCTGTGCTTGGTTGCCAACAAAAATCAATCCATTGATCTGATAGACTACCCTTATTAATATTATTACTATCTTTGGGACGTACCCACAAGTCTGCCCAGATTGCTGTTCCTGACTGGGGGATAACTGCACCAAGTTGCGGATAACGTCCTAGAATTGGTAGTACATCGCTCGACCAACCAACCGCTAGCCAAGTGTCTTCCATAATTAGAGGCTCTAAGTAGTTATTGGAACTGTAGAATTTCACCTGTTGCTTTAATGCCTGTAATTCCTTTTCCAAATCTGGTACTTGGTCAAGATTCTCTGTATTGTAAGATTTTCCTAGCTTCTTTAAGACCAGACCAATAACTTCTCGTGGTTGATTCAGTAGAGAAATGCGCTGCTGCATTCCATCTCGCCACAAATCACTCCAATCTTTGGGTGTCCAACCCAATTCTCGCAACTTGTCACGGTTATAAACAATCACCGTGCTACCCCACCGATAAGGCGCGCCCCACACCTTCCCTTGAGCATCCAATTTACCTTCGTCGTTGCGAGTTACCAGTTGTTTCCACCTTTCACCTAAAGCAGACCATTCCTTTAATTGATTTCCTTGTACCTCTTGGAGTGGTTGAATCAATTTCTGTTCAATAGCTGCTTTTAGCCAGTAATCTCCCAATGTCAGTAGGTCTGTATCAGCCGTTTTATGATCTTGCCTAAAGGGTATAAAGCGACTCCATCCTTGCTCGTCGGTGGCTTTTGGTTTCTGCTGCCAATTTTGTAATTGCTGAAATAAATCCTGTATCTGCTCGACTGGAACAAACTTTAACTGCACCTGTTGTTGCAAGCCTTTGTGAAATTGATTCACTACTTGACCAGGTATAGAACCTTTTAATAACTGTACTTTTAATTGCACCTGCTTGTTTCCACCACAGCCAAAAAGCAGTTGTGAAAGTGCCAATGTACTTGTACCTAGCAAAAAAGACCGTCGATCCATTGATTTTGGATTTGAGATTTTTGATTATACCTAATATTAAGCAGAGATTTACCAGAGGCTGACTAGGTGAAAAAATGGAGTTGGAAAATTATCGATATTTTTTGTTGTTAATATGGGTGAATTTGAATATTTGCCTCAAATTAGCGGGTTTTGTGTCAAATTACTACCTAGAGATTAATTTTTCTCCATAAACTTCCTTAGTGGTACTGATGGTAAAACTTTGCTAATATGGCAATCCGATTTGATTTATGAAAAATTCTCAGTATATGTAGGGTACGTTATCGCCGAGAGTACGGCACCAAAAACTTCAGGTGGTGCGTTAGCCTATGGCGTAACGCACCCTACGTATATTTCAAAAATCAAATATAGGAGTGCGATTTGATTTCTGAAAAAATCTAAGTATCTGTAGGGTGTGTTATGGCGTAGCCTAACGCACCTAAATCGTTAACTGGTGCGTTAGCCTTTGGCGTAACGCACCCTATGTATATTTCAGAAATCAAATATGAGTCCTATATTTGATTTTTGAAAAACTCATTACCACTCAAAAAGTTTTATTTTCTATTGGCTATGTAAATAGTCAATAAACCCAATAAATTATCTAAATAAAAAGATATTCTTATATTGTAATTAAATAAACTGTGATTGCTCTATTATCTCATCTCTAATTCATGCGAATTATATTGAAAAGCTAGAATTTGATCAATATTCTTGCTTTTACTACCCGATTTTTACCCGAATTCTACCCAACTTTTAGACTTTTAAGGTGTAGCCTTAGGAAAATACAAAATGAGGTATTGGAATATCATTTCCGGGTTTGGTAAATTATCATGCCTCACTGTTCAGTGAATATTGTCAATAAATATCGTTCATCATCATGAGCAAGTAGAGTGAAATTACAGAGTTCACAGAATCCCGCAGTTACAAGGCGAGAGAGTGTTTTTAGACAAGATAAAAAGAAAAAAATTACTACCCATACACCCAACCAAATACTAAACACTAGACACAGACTTTTTTTAGTATGGTGTATTTTAATGGCAGCAATTTTAGGATTGGTTATCAACTTGTATAAATTACAAATTGTACAGGGAGCAAAGCTAACAGAAAAAGCACGCAATCAGCAGATGGTAACTTTACAGCCTTTTATACCTCGCCGAATGGTGGTGGATCGTAATCATAATATCTTGGCTTGTGACCGTCTTGTATATACTCTGTACGCCCATCCAAAACTGTTTAAACAATCTGATGAACAAGTAGCACAAAAACTTGCCCCAATACTTAACAAAAATCCTCATGAATTAGTGAGAATTTTTCAAAGCCAAAAAAGTGGCATTTTGCTTGCTTCTGCGCTCCCAGAATCAACTGCTACTCATGTAACTGCATTGCACTTCAATGGTTTGGAGTTAACTCAAAAATACCTCCGGTTCTACCCAGAGAACGATTTAGTTGCAGATGTAGTAGGTTATGTCAATACAGACCGTAACGGTCAAGCAGGTGTGGAATACAGCCAAGAAGATTTGCTGAAACGTTCTGTGCAAAATGTACGGCTCAGTCAAACAGGTAACGGCGCATTGATGCCAGATTATGCTCCTGTGGGATTGCTGGATTTTGATGATTTGCAACTACAGCTAACTATTGATAGTCGCCTACAACGAAGCGCCCGTATAGCTCTGAAGCAACAAATGGAGAAATTTAGGGCGAAACGGGGGGCGGTAATTGTAATGGATGTTTTGGATGGTTCCTTGCTGGCTTTAGTATCTGTGCCAACATATAACTCCAACGAATACTCCAAAGCTGATATTTCATTGTTTAAAAATTGGACAGTAGCGGATACTTATGAACCAGGCTCAACATTTAAGCCTTTGAATGTAGCGATCGCTTTAGAAAATGGCGTTATAAAATCAGATGATGTGTTTAAAGATCCTGGTTTTATTAAAGTAGCTAATTACACTATTAAAAATGCTGAGGAAAACAATTATCGGAAAATTAGTGTTACTCAAA
>CAZZZY010000805.1:0-3216 GCA_964658545.1 uncultured Acetobacteraceae bacterium
CTCTCATACTAATTCGTAATTTGTAATTAAAAATCGGGTTCAAGTAAAAGGCCGCTCCGCTATGCTTGGAATCTAAATCCCCATCCATAACGTAATTACTAATTGTTAATAGTCTAAGGACTTTTAACTTTTAACCAGATAATTCGTAATTAGAACTCGAAATTACGAATTATCTTAATTTTCGCCTAACTTAAATTTGACCGCCAAAGGCAGGCTGTACTTTGCGGTCAAATCTTTCCCCCAAGTCTTCAGCAATTGTTAAGGTATTGGGTTTGCAACGTTTGATATGCATAGTAATTCCCGTAGCTCCTTCCATCTCCAAATCTTCTATGTATCCAATGCTTGACAATCTGGCATCAGAAGAACTCAGAAATGGGCCAAAGTAGTAAGTACACCGGGGATTTTGCGTCACAATCTCTACCCACCAAGCCAAGCCGAGGTAGTCGAATGTGTTGATCAACACTTCCTTGAGGTTATGCCAAAGGGTTTTCATGATTTTCGCCGATTTATAAACGTCTACAGGGTGTTAAACGATATGGTGCTTTATTATCTTTTACATTTCTTTATACTCTGTTACTGTTATTTTTTCAAAGAAATTTTTTGTAATTTATCTAAGTACAGCGTATTTAGCGATCGCTGGCGATAGATTTCATAAAGCGCCATTCCTGCTGCTACAGAGGCATTGAGGCTGGGAGTCTTACCTTGTAGAGGAATCGATACCAAAAAATCACATGAGCGTTGAGTCAACATACCCAGACCTTCGCCTTCTGAGCCGATTACCAAAACGATTGGGCCAGTAAAATTAACTGTATGCACGGGTTCGCTACCACTTGCAGCAGTGCCGTAAATCCAAAAACCCGCTTCTTTTAACTCTTCTAAGGCCCGGCTGAGGTTGACAACCCTAGCTACAGCAAAATTTTCTAAAGCGCCTGCTGACACTTTCATCACAGTGGAAGTGATCCCAGATGCCCTTCTTTGAGGAATCACCAATCCTTGAGCGCCTATCGCTTCGGCGGTACGAATAATTGCTCCCAAGTTGTGGGGATCAGTAATTCCGTCAGCCACGACAATCACGGGATCAGTTACAGATTTAGACTGTTCAATGAGATCGGGTAATTCAATGTAGGCGTAGGGAGCAGTTTGTGCCGCCACACCTTGATGATTAGCGCCATTGGTGAGATAGTCTAGGCGTTTGGGTTCAACCTCATCAATAACTGTGCCATTTTCCTTCGCTTGCAGGAGAAAATGGTGAAAGCTGGGATCGTAGCGCAGACGGGTAGTAATCCAGATGCGGTTGAGGTTGCGCTGTTTTTGCAAGGCACTCAATACTGGATGACGACCGTAGATGAGATCGTTATCTTCTTCTAGCGGTTGTGTAGATACAGGTGATTGGGAGAAGTTGCTATTTCGTTGTCGGGAGCTACCATCTATTTTCCTGGGATTGCGAGTGGGATTAGCAATAGATATGGGGTTGCTATCTATTTTCCTGGGATTGCGAGTGGGATTACTAACAACACGCTTACCCTGAATTTTTACGGGTTTCCCACGATTTGGTTCGCTGGTAGAAGTGTTGATGATTTTTCTCGGTTTATTCTGCATTTGAGTTATGGATATAGCGGATGGTTGAACATACCGACCACCTGAATTTCTGGAACCTAATCTACTGCTGTACTTATATATTGTTGTGAAACTGAGTTTTCACTCTTTTTCTACATGAAGCATTTGCAACAGTTCGGTTAGACGCTGGTAATCGGTAAGATATAAGTAGCCTATTAAGGTTTCTAAACTAGTTGCCTGTTGATAAATTTCGGGATTAAGTCGCTTAGGGCGTCCTGTAGCGGCGTTTCTACCCCGTCGGACAATATCTAATTCGGTGTCCCTCAGATGAGGAGTTAGCGATCGCAAATGTAGCGCTTGTGTTTCTGCTCTTACCTGCTCCACTACCAGCCGATGGTAAATTCCTGACCGCTGCAATGGCAGCAGATAGAACATTCTAACATACAACTCATAAATTGCATCCCCCAAATATGCTAAAGCAGTAGGAGAAATTTGTTGCACTTGTGAGAGGGAAATCTGTTGGAATGGCCCTGTGGTTGCCAAGAGTGCTTGAGTCCAAGACAAACTCTGTTTGGGAGTTTCATCTTGTCCATCTAATAGCTCTCCCTCCTGTGACTTCACAAATAAATCATTCCTTGACGGGCTAGATTTGGCAGGCATTCTTCGCAAAGACTGATTTTTGTGAAGTATCCCATGATAGTATACTTAGCGTTATCAATACTATCAAAATTACTTCCTCATTTCATCTTTTTGACTGAAAGTTAGCATTTTAAAGCACCCTGATGTCAACGCTTATAAACCAAATCTTGCCTACTTCTTGTGGTCTTTGCCTAAGATAGGGTAAAATTCTGACATCAAATACACCCTGTTACTCGATCGGATTGCCATGCTTACTTAGTAAGCGACAATTTCTAACTATACAGTATCAAGTCAAGTTTACCTATAGACAAATCTGCTGACTTTGTATTTTCTACAAATTTTTCATACTTGATTGTTGATCTGATATTCTAGCCAACAATTACACACCAATAACTGGGTATCAATATTTTTGTGATTGCTCAACTTTAAACATAATAATCGATCAACTGGTTTTTTACCTCTCCCACAAGGAGAGAGGTTTTTAGCCAGAAGTTTTAAAAATTAAGCTACCCGATATTGAATCTGGATAGCTGAATTGATCCCTTATTTCAAGCAATCAAGACTACTTAACGTTTTCTAGAGCTTCTTCAACTGATTTTTGCAGGGAGAGAAACTTCTCTAGACGAACAAGCTTGACGGTTTGAGTGACGCGGGCATTAGTGACAATTTGCAAAGTACCCTCAGCAGTTTGAGCCTGCTTGGCTAGCTGCACCAGAGCACCCAAGCCAGAGCTATCAATAAAGTCGATTTGTGAGAGATCCAAAATAATGTGCTTAGGGCCCTCTTCAATCTTGCTGCCAAGCACTTTGCGGAATGTTGGTTCAGAAAAGGCATCTAACAAACCTGTGAGGCGGAATAGCTGGCAGTTATCCCGGACTTCACGAGTACCTCTCAGGCTAACGGTTAGATTCAGTGTCTCAGCAATAATTCCCTCCTCATGAGTTAAAGTGAACGCTCAAGTATAGATGGTTTTTGAGCAAGTTGTCTACAATCTTTTGGGGCATTGGGGATTGGGAATTG
>CAZZZY010000806.1:0-3216 GCA_964658545.1 uncultured Acetobacteraceae bacterium
ATTCGTAATTAAGAACATCTCCAATCTAAAATATCAAATCAGAAATTGGTATTACTGTTCACCTATAACTTGATTAGTTATTAATTTCGACAATAACTTTAGCGTAAGTTAAACCAGAAACTTTCTGGCTATCTTCTGAAGGCAGAGCAATTTTCACTTCTACAACTCTGGCATCCACATCTGCTGCTGGATCTGTATTCAGCACGTCTTTTTTACCAATTTTTCTGCCAATTTCCGTGACAGTTCCCTTTAATTCGCCGCTAAATGCTCCATTATCGCTGCTGATAGTGGCATTTTGACCAATACGCACTTTACCAATACTGTCTTCGGGGACTTCAGCGATCACAAACATTTGGCTAGTTTGTCCAATTTCAGCAATGCCATTTGCACCTATGGCTTCACCTGATTTGGTGTAAACCTTTAAAATCTCTCCAGCGATTGGTGCTTGAACGTAGCTTAACCTCAGTTCTGCTTCGGCTTTTCTGACATTTGCGATCGCATTACTAACTTGGGCTTGCGCTACTTGCACATCGGTAGGACTAACGTCCATAAGTCTGCTCAGTTTGGCCTTTTCTTCATCGATTTGTCTTTGCAAAGTTGCTAAAGTTTTATCACGGTTAACTTTGGCTTCAATTAGCTGCTGTTGCAAAGTTGCTAAATTTTGTATTTGGTTAGCTCTAGCCTCAGCAAGTTGCTGTCGTAGGGTTGCTAATGTCTGCTTTAGCGTAGCTTGGCTTTCAGCCACCTGCTGATTAGAAGTTATTGCATTTAAACGTCTACTATCCCGCTCTTGCTGAGAAATGGCACCTTCTTTATATAAAAAATCATAGCGTCCAGCATCAACTTGAGCATTGCGCTGTTGGGCTTGAATCCGTGTAAGCGTTGCTCTCAGAGCTTCTTTTTGCCCACTGAGTTCAGCTTCCAGGCGATTTACTGTTGCTTGTTGGACGAGTTTATTTCCACTTAACTGGGCTGCAATCCGGGCGATCGTTGCTTGTTGACCATCCCTTTCGCCAATATACTGCGCTTGTAAACGAGCAACAACTGCTCTTTGGGCTTGAATATCTCTTGGAGATCCAGCCCTGACTTGCGCTAAATTCGCACGAGATTCTTGCACCTTGGCCTTCGCCTCTTCTAGTCCGGCTATTTGGGTATCGCGGTTATCCAAAATTGCCACAATTTGGCCTTGCTTTACCTGTTCACCCTCTCTCACCAAAAGTTGCTGAATTCGTGACGATGGCGATAATCCCGATGATGGAGCAGACAATTTAACAACTTCACCTCGCGGTTCCAAACGCCCTACAGCACTAATGCTATTGGTAGATGGCATTACAGGTGCGGGTGTCGTAAGTTTTTTCAGCTGCTCGATTTTGGCTGTACCTAATATCCCAGCCGCAATCACTACTGGTACGGCTACAGCGATACCCCACCAAATCTTAGGTTGTTCATGATTAATTGCCTGCTCACTTGGCTTTGGCTTTTCAGTCACCCTTGACATAATATATTGCCCGTTTACCTGAATTGTGCTGATGGAAATAAAAATAAAAGGGTTTTTAATCAACAGCCAGCCGCTTAGGACAAACAACAGTGGTTTAAAGCTGGGTATGGCTTAAAAATCCATTGCGTGATGAACGCTCAACACTATGGCTTTACAAAATGGTGTTTTCTATAGCGTGTCTGACGACAAGCCGCTTTGCGTCTACGCTCGTTTGTATGCAATACACTTTGACCTCTCTTCTTTTAGGAGAGATGCTTTGAGGGCTTACTTACTCCCCTTCCCTACAAGAGAAGGTGGCTGTTCTTGTTAGGTTTGTATTGAACTCAACCGAGAAGCGCTATAGTAGCTGGCTATTCAATAACTCTGAGTATTATTGAGACATGAGTGCAATGGAAATTAGCAGAATTCACAAACAGTATGAATCTAGATGTAGAGACGCGATATATCGCGTCTCTACACAAAATCCCAAAATGGTATGATGCGGTACTATACTGCTACATTCACTACGGCTAAAATTAGTCACAAAATTGAAAAGAAACCTCAAAAATAGACTGTTACCTTTGCTGGATACAATCTTGCTACAAAAGTTAGTCTTCCTTAAGTCAATCAACGATTAACTAACTAAAAAATATCTGTCAACTTGAGCATTCCTAAAATCAAAGTTTCCTTAATTTTCTGGTCAATGAGTTAGCAGGGCTAGTTACTTGCACCTACCAAAACAACAAACCATTTTGTGATATTTGCTTCAAATATCTGATTATTCTCCCTGTTGCTGTTTTGGGACTCCATTAAACTCTCGTTGAATGAATTCTACATTTATCCGTTACGCGAAAACGTAACAGAACCTACAGATGGGAAGATGAGGGAGATGATTCAGTTGGGAGGTCGAATAAAACTGTGGTCATATAATGTTCTGCCCAAGCTGAACCAAAGGCTTTTTCTAGAACGCGGCGGGTTTTATCATTTTGCTGCTGTTTGGTGCAGTAGTTGTGTTGTCCGGCGAGATTTTGTGTGACTTGTTCAACTGAAACTGGATTAGAGGCGATCGCTAGGGTGCAATGAATGTCTAAAAATTCTCGCACCCGCGTGAGAAACATTGTTTCTTCTTCTGGGGAACTAGGACGCACAAAAATGCAAAAATCCGAAAAAATATTTCCCCATTCAGGTAATTCACGGGGTTGGGAAAAGTTAAGCACTGTTAACTGTGTCAGTGCAGTAGTATAAGATTCTGGTAAGATGCGCTCTAATTGGATAGGTGAAAGGTCTGCGATCGCTGCACTAATTTGACCTCTACCCCCGACTAAATCACAACCAAATATCGGCAGGTTATATTCTGGACGGGGAAACATGACGCAGTGCAAAATATCCAGCATATTCCCGATTTTTGCCAGTTCCAAGTGCATTTTCCGAAACTGGGGCGTTTGATAGCAGCGATTTTCAATTGTCAGTTTTTCGCCTTCTAGTCTACCTTCCACATACCCCAACTCATCAGGCAAATGGTAGGGCGATAGATCCAGGTGCTGATGCCAAGCTGCCTCAATACAATCAGCTAACTGACGAATTAGGGGATGTTGTTGTTCACGCAGCGAGGGCATAGAAGTAAATGACATAAGCTAGTTGGGAATGCGATCTAGTAGCCAGTCTACAACCTGTTGTGCCAGACTGTTCTAGCTTGCAATATAAGCAAACACTTGATGGGCATTGGGCATTGGGCATGG
>CAZZZY010000807.1:0-3210 GCA_964658545.1 uncultured Acetobacteraceae bacterium
ATAAATCTTCTGTACCTTCACGCCAAATACTAGCTTCTCTTCCCCATTTAACTGCACAAACGTATTCACCTGTGAATAATTTAAAAAGTTGTTGATGATCTAGTATTTGTTGGAAATGATTTGTTTCAATTTTTTCTGCAAATTCGGCATATTTACCACCGAGATTGCGTAAAACTTCTGCTGTAACATGAGCAAATGGCAATAGATTTTCTTTTTTTTCTTGACTTAAATCTGGAAGTTTTAAAAGAAGTGCTTTGAAGCTTTTAAAGGATAATCCCATTTTATCTGCGATATATTCAGATACCACATCTAAAACTTTCTCAGTTTCGGCTAAACGCATTGCCTGGTTGAGTAATTTTCGGACTCCTTCCACAAACTCATATTCATTAACTTGTTTATTTTTATTTCTCTCAACCATGCCACTTAAAAAGACTTCTGCCACATTTACTGGTGTAGATTTAGGTAGCATAGTCTTTTGAATTAAATGCACCACAGGTAAACTAACAGGAACAGCTGCCATTAATCCAGCTAATTTTTGTGCTGTAGGTGAAGCGGTGGCTAAAAAACGATCTACTATTGCTTCGGGTGATAGTTCTTTATATTGAGATATTACTGTCTTGTTTACTTGTTGTTTAATAAATTCGAGGTCTAAAACAATAGCTGCTGTTTGAATTCTGCCATAACCTGCAACTACTTTAGCCCATTGTTTTAAAGATTCAGGTTCTAGGGTAATAATAGGTAAATTTAAGGCTTGTTCTACATCTAAATCTTCCCCATAAACTAATTTAGAATTAGGCACGCCAGGGTTAAAAGCACTCAATTTAACTTTATAGCCTAAACCTAATTCACTACTTAACCACAATCTTTCTGGGAAAAGCTGCATAATTGTAGTTGGGGATTGATTTGACCATTTATGTAACCACTCATAGATGGTTTCTTGTTGCCAAATGGGAGATACACAATCACTGACGAGTAAAATTAAGCCTCGTCCATTACTATGATATAACTCTCGATAACTATATTGACGCTGATTTTTGTGCTTTCCTTTTTTTCTGCTGACTAATTGTAAATTGTTTTGATGATCACTTGATAAATTCCAACTCCTGACAGTACGAAAGATCCCATAATTTTCTAATATTTCTTCTAATTCATTAATAGTTTCTTGCCAAATAAAAGAAGAACGATTTTCTTCTATCACTAACTCAAGATTTAACCAGCGTTCAGGTTGAGGTTTAGTGATAGACAACCAAATATCTTGTTCTACAATCAAAGCATCTACAATACAGTTAACAGTGGCTTCAACATCCAAGATTTTTCTGTGATATGAAGGAACTTTACGCATAAGAGGACGCAAAGCTCTACTAATCTGTAGTTTGTTTGGTAAGGCAGGTGCAGCAGGAGCTTGAAAAGGTAAACCCTCTATATTTTCTTCCTTTTTAGACTCTTCGGGCAACGAATCTGAGGGTGATGGATAAATACTAATAGGTAGCTCGATGGGTTTAGAATCCTGAATTATAGGATTTTCATGAATAGTTTGTTCTTGAGGTTGAACTTGTTCGCCTTGACTTAGAGTCTTTTCTACTCCCATTTGCAGAGCTAACCAAACAGTATCCGCTATATCCTCGTCATTTAGTTCTAAACGTTTCCTTAAACCACTACGCTCCAAATGATTGAAAAAACGTTCAACTGCATAATGGTAAGAAGGTTTATTCATCTTCTTCAACCTGACCTAAATCTTGCAGTAGTTGTTTAATCAGTTCGTCTTTAGTTGAAATGCGTCCCTTTGTTACCATAAATAGAGCGTTGAGAAGTTGATCGTTGGCTAAGGTTTTTGTATCTCTTTGTGTAATAAAATTATCAACTAAATCATCAAGGGCTTCATCATTTAGTTTTTTGGAATTATTAGGATCTGCCATTTCTTGACCTAGATGAGCCGCAATTATTTTGACCAAGTGTTCTTTTTCTGGCTCTTTCATAGTTAAACGCAAACATCGTCTCAAAAATGGCGGAGGAAAGTCGCGCTCTCCATTACTGGTTAAGATAACAAGGGGAAAAGTAGTACAAATTACTCTTCCTTGTATAATTTCGTGACTAATATCTGCGGTATAAGCAGTACGAACATTAACAGTTGGAATTTCTTTTTTCAGTCTAACTAACTCCTCGATTTCAAATCGTCCTTCTTCAAAAATATTTAAAAGGTCGTTAGGTAAATCAATATCACTTTTATCAATTTCATCTATGAGGAGAATACGAGGTTTTTTGGATGGGAGTAAAGCTGTCCCTAAAGGCCCTAAAGTGATATAATTTTCAATACTGCTGGCTTGTTGTTTCTTTTCTTCTTCTGGAGACAGTTCTGAGGAATTTTGCTGCTGTTTAACTTCTTGTAACCGAGCGATCGCATCATAGTTATACAATCCATCTTTAAGAATAGTCCGAGATGTAATAGACCAATATAAAACTTCTCCTAACATCAATTCTCTAGCTACTGCATAAGCTAAAGATGATTTACCTGTTCCTGGTTTACCTGTGATTAATAAAGGTCGTCGCAGATATAAAGCCGCATTGACCATTTTTATTTCTTCCTCACGGGGTTGAAAAGTTTCACCTCTTATTTGGCTGCGACTTTGATTTGGGTCAATTTCTTTACCAAAAGGTCGCCAATTTGGAGATTCGGGTAATTCCCAATCATCGTGAGGTTTACTCTTTCCTGTAAAAATTTGCCAGTCATTCATAATTAGTTAGCTCAAAGATTGTTTTCGGTTAATAGTTGTTCGGGTGGTAGAAAATCGGGATCATCCCACAATAAACATAAATGACGACCAACATGATTTTCTGGAAGCTGATTGTCCATTGCATCTAGTCTTTTCTGTTTTACTCGTTCTGGTAATTGTTCTAAACAACAATCGTTTATCAACTCATCTAATATGACAATATTCTCAATATCAGGAAGCTCTTGACGAACCCATAATGCAAGAGGGACAGCAGCTCTCCAAAGGATTTCACCTGGTAGCTTATTCTGAAAAACTGGTATTATTTTCACACCAATTGCACTTGTTTGCTTAAGTTGCTTTTCTAAAGTTTTAATTTCTTTACTATCCCCCACAACAAAAATATCAGCAGCAGGTTGAGCCAATTTAGACTTAAATAATTGTCCTTTCTCTCGCCATGCCATGACTCTAGGATTTTTTCCTCTTAATCCTTCTGAACAAC
>CAZZZY010000808.1:0-3208 GCA_964658545.1 uncultured Acetobacteraceae bacterium
GAATTGCAGAGTATTAGTTACGAATTATTTTGTCAATCTTTGACCGCTAGTTCAATTAAATCTTCAATTTTCTTGATATTTGGATCGCCTGCTAAGTAGCCAATACCGCGATGCAAATGCAGGCGGAACTGGGTGGCGAGGGTTTCTTTATCGGTGGGATAGCCGTCATTGTGACAGCGTTGCTTGAGGGCGAGGAGGAGAATATCGGACATTTCGCCGCCAAAGACGCGCCAAGTCATTTCGACGTTGCTATCCTGGGGAATTGGGACGGGGGAAGGTGTGGTTGATTCTGCAAGGGAACGACAAAACGCCCAACGGCATAAAATATTCCATTGGTCGATTTTGGTGCTGCGTCTGAGTTTGGTAAGTTGGTCTTTGGCTGTTTGGGAGAGTTTAATTCTTTCGATTGGCGATTCCATAGTTTTCCTAAAAATTTAAGTAGTTTTCGTTCATAAACCCAAACAGTAGCGAACCGCAGTTTCAACTTCAAGCATCTTTGAGTCAGAAATATTCCCAGATGGATCAGCAGGAAAACGATTTGGATCTAAAGAACGAATTTGAAAACATAAAAACACTGTTTCTAGTCGTAATCCACTGTCACTTGGAGATACTCGTATATTGTTTGGATAATCGTGCCTAATATTTGTTCCTTTCGTACCTACAACTACAGTTACAACCAAAGGTAATTGGTTGATAGCGTCTATAGATAATACTAAAACTGGTCGTGTTCCTGCCTGTTCTCGTCCCCGCACTGGATTAAGATTGATAAAATAAATTTGTCCTCTCTCGATGCTCACCACTTTTTTAAACCCTTTTTTAAACCATCCATTTCTGTAACACTAAATTCATTATTTATAGAGGCAATTTCTGTTTGTATATCTAAATCACTAGCCATTGCAGCTAGTTGTTCATTCATATATTTAACATCAGTAAAGCTATCTGATATTTGCTTCTTTTCTTGCACTTGTTTTGTGATAATTTCTAAAACACATTCTAGTTCTTCTAATGACAAAGCACGTAGGTCACGCTCAATTTTTAGCAAATGTTGTGAGTTCATCATTACTTACCTACTTTCCAAAGATCGTTATATATATTGTAAATATCTTTTTTAGACAATATCTACTACCAGAAATATTGATTTTCTATCACTGTTGTTTGGCGGGTGGAGGAGTCGTATTTTAGGAGATATTCGCGGGCGATCGCTTCATTTTCTCGCAGTGTTTCTACTTCTTTTTTACCAATCTCAGTATCCGTAGATAACAAAATTACTTGGTGGCTGGCCGATGGAAAATAACGTTCAACTAAGTTGCTGCGGTGAGAGGAGTCGAGTCTACCAAGTGGCGTATCGATTGCTACTGGTAGGCGGTGTCCAGAGACTTTGGCTAAACCCCAGAGAAAGGCGATCGCTAGTAGTTGTTTTTCGCCAGCAGAGAGGCGATGTTTAGGGACTGGTTTACCATTTAAATCGTAAAGCAAAAGGCTGAAAGTCTTAGTATCAATGGTGATACGATGCACTAAGTCTGATTTATGGAGAAGATAAAGAAAGCAATTTTTCACTTCTTCCTCTAATTTATTGAGTTTTCGCAGAGTTAATTTTTCCCGAAAAATCTTCAGTGTGTTTTGAACTTTTGCTGCTGAGGTAATAATATGTTCGCTATTTTTATGTTTAATATTTTCTACAGTATAATCACTTAATTCTCTCTTTGACTTAGCAATAATACTTTCTAATTCAGCTAAACGGCGGCGGATTGTTTCGTAATTTGCTTTAGCTTCAACAACTTGATTTTGTGCCGCTTCTAGTGCTTGACGCAGCTTTGTATAATCTTCTGGTGCTGCTGCTGTTTGCACTTGTCTTTCTAGAGTGTGAATTTCTTCTTCTTTATTTTTAAGAATAGCTAATTTCTCTTTTGCAGAAAGTTTAGAATTTTGTAAGTGATATATGAAATTATCTAGCTGACTTAAAGTTTCATCATCGGCTAATAGCCAAGGTGCTTCTATCTGGATAGTCTTTGCATATAAACTATCTACATCTTGGATTAAAAATGATTGGATTTTTTCAACTTCTATCGGAGAAATTTCTACTTGATTTAGCCAAGTTAGTAAACGCTGATCTCGCTCCATTAACAAATCTTTAGAAATTTGTACCTGTTGATGGCGAAATTCCTTTTCTCCCTGTGTTTGCGCCTGATTAAGTAAATTGGGAATCAATGCTAGAGGTAAAACATCAGTTGCCAATTCACACATCGACTGACGTACTTGTTCAATTTCCGCAGTTTTTGTATCTTGTTGCAATTCTAGTTGATTGCGTTCGGCTGCAATCTTTCCACCTTCAGAAATAAATTTATCAAAGGCTTCTTGCTGCTTTTGTTCTAACTCTTCTACCTGATTTTTGAGAGTTTCTAATTTTTCTCCTGTTGTTTGATAATCTTCTTGCTGTTGGGTTAACCTAGTTTCAATTTCCTCTAAGTTTGCTAAATCTTTACTATTACCAACTTCTTTAAGTTTACGGTTAACTAAGATATCTAAATCAACTGCTAAACGGTCTGCCAACTCTAGCCCTAAAAGTCCGCGAATTGCATCTACTACAACTGGTGGTGGTGTTTCCTGTTCTGCAAGTTCTTTAACCTGTTCACCGTCAAAGAGAAATAAGTTAGAAATACCTAATGGTAGAAGATTTTCAATATATTCATCCCAGATATTCACTAAAGCATCAGGCCATGTATCACTGTCACCTAAAATGCCTAATGTATCTTTACCGTCTTTAGGATTTTTTTTCCAACTACGGACAACACGGTATTTTATTGGTTTATCGTTTTCAATATGTTCAAAAAGTAATTCAATTCGGGTGTCTAAAACTGGATCTATTTTGTTATTAACACATTGGTTGAGAAAATCGCTGTAACTTAAATTACCACGGGTAGAACATTGGGCACGGGGGCCATAAAGGGCGAGACGAATGGCATCCATAAGGGTAGTTTTTCCACCGCCATTCATACCACCTAAGAGGATAATTGGATGTGAGGTTTCCTCATCAATTTTTGGGTTAAGATTGATTACCTGTTTTCCACTGTAGGGGCCAAAGTTTTGCAGAACGAGTTCAAGAAATATCATTAGTTTTTAAGATTAACATGAGTTCGACGGCGATCGCAGAAGCAGAAAGTTTGTGATGAAAGGAATCAGATAAAATTAATTAGATGGTTTTGTCTGA
>CAZZZY010000809.1:0-3208 GCA_964658545.1 uncultured Acetobacteraceae bacterium
GTTTATGATCCAAACGAGTCGCTTGCTCTAGGGCAGCTTTTTCTTTGGCTCGGCGGACATAGGGTTGCAATTGGGAGCGATCGCACGCTGTGATAATACTTAGATTTTCCAAAGTAATTCCCCGCATTAACATTTCTACGCGCCAGGTTTGTTGTGCCTGAGCAATCGCTGGCGTTTGTCCTTGGGGAGTTAACAATCCCTCACTCCATACTTGCCACCGTGTCTCAAGCTCTGATTCTGACATGGGTTTACCTGTTTCGTTCAGAAACATAGCTGTTTGAGAATCTTTACGACTTTTCAGCCATTTGATTAAGGGATTATTAGTAAAAGAGCCGTAGCGTTTGCCCAAAATCCACTGATTCACAGGTACTTGACGGATCAATCCGGGGATTGTGATTTGCAAGAAGTGCCCTTGAGGATCGTAGATTTGGTGCGATCGCTCTAAGCGAATTATTTCCGTGGCAGATAATCCAGCCCCAAATAACACATAAGCCAAGGCATGATCTCGGATTCCCAGTTTCCTAGCTTGTTGCAAAATTCCGTGAACTAAACTAGCTGGTAAATCAGCTACTTCTGTAGTAATGAAGTTTCCTTGCAAAGAGTTTGTTGCTGATTCCGCTGAAGATGACATGGCTCCATGTAAAAACAACTCCACCAAATTTTCCAGAAAATCATCCCGATCCTCCCAAAGTTCGTGAAATTCGCTGGTGAACTCAATTACGGCATATCCCAAGATCATCCCATTCAGCAAACTGGCTAATTTTTCTGCGGGTAAATAGGTATTTAGGTGTCCTTGCTGGATTACAGTAGCTAAATACTGGGCTACATAGCGGTTTGCCTCTGTTACTCCCCTGCCTAGTGCGCGGCGATTTTCTGCCGGGAATTGGTCGGCTTCACCAACCACAGACCGGACGAACTCTGGCACCCGTTCTAATGCGTGTAAGCTATCACTTGCATAATCTTTAAGAGCCTGGTAGACATTGCCAGGAGGCGTTGCCCGCCGCACCAGCGACTCACCTAAATCCTTGAAGGCTGCGGACTCTTCCAGCACTGCTAAAAGCAGTCCGTGCTTATTGCCAAAATTCCGAAATAGCGTCACTTCGTTGACTTCGGCTTTTTCAGCAATTTGGCGGGTTGTGGTAGCGCTAACTCCCTGAGCAGAAAACAACTCAAGTGCAGCTTGAATCAGGCGTTGACGAGTGGAAATGAGTTGAGACGACATAGAAAAATGCAAGTGGCACTTGCAGGGGTATCAGAGTTCTGCTAGCATAACAAATGTAAGTGATACTTGCTTTACTCTACTGTAACGAATTAGTATACAGAGCGGGTAGATCCCTTGTGGGATGGCATCCGAGAAAAAGCAAATTGCTTCATCATCCATCAACAGGAATTTTTATGACCGCAAATTTTGGGGCGATCGCCCCTGAGAGAGGCAACTCACCTCGACTCAGTTGGACAAATGTAGTATTTTTTACTACATTTCATGCCTTAGCACTTCTGGCTCCTTGGTTTTTCTCCTGGCCAGCATTAGGTTTGCTAGTGTTTCTCCATTGGTTATTCGGGAGCATTGGTATCTGCTTGGGATATCATAGATTACTGAGCCATAAAAGTTTCCAAGTCCCCAAGTGGTTAGAGTATGCGATCGCCCTTATTGGAGCGCTGGCTTTGCAAGGTGGGCCAATTTTTTGGGTAGGTGGACACCGCCAGCATCACGCCCACACAGAAGATATTGACCTAGACCCCTATTCTGCCCAAAGAGGATTTTGGTGGAGCCATATATTGTGGATTTTCTACCCGCGTCCAGAATTTTTTGACTATGAAACCTATAAAAAATATGCCCCTGATTTAGCAAGACAACCCTTTTATTGCTGGCTGGATCGCTACTTCTTGGTGTTGCAAATACCCTTCGGGCTGCTGCTATATGCTTTAGGAGGATGGTCTTTTGTGGTTTACGGAGTGTTTGTCAGGTGTGTCTTGCTTTGGCACTCAACCTGGTTTGTCAACTCAGCATCACACCTGTGGGGTTATCGCACCTTTGATGCTAATGATGGCGCTCGTAATCTTTGGTGGGTATCCCTCGTCACCTATGGAGAAGGATGGCACAACAACCATCATACTTATCCCCACATGGCGAAATCTGGATTGTCTTGGTGGGAGATTGATGTTACTTGGTGGAGCATCCTAGTTTTGCAGACTTTGGGTTTAGCCAAAAAAGTTGTTTCACGTCCCCCTCAAGGTGCAACTCACGGCTAAATTGCGACTAAATTATCATGAACTTGTTAAGCCGATTGTTTCCCGCAGTCGGCTTACTAATTTTTATCAATAGTATTTCACGGTAAAATCTAACGGTTTAAATCACCGCAATATATCAAGTGTGAAAACTGACAGCATCTTTTATCGCCTTTTTCAAGAACTTCCTGGGATATTTTTTGAATTAATTGGTAATTCACCCCAAACCGCAGAGGATTATAAATTCTCCTCAATTGAAATTAAGCAAACTGCATTTCGTATAGATGGTGTTTTTCTCCCAATCGAAGGAGAATCAAATCCGATTTACTTTGTTGAAGTTCAGTTTCAAACTGATACAGAAATTTATTCACGCCTAATTTCCGAAATTTGTTTATACTTACGTCAAAATAAACCTATAAACTCTTGGCGAGGAATAGTTATCTATCCGAATCGGAGTTTAGATACAGCAGATATCAAAAATTACAGCGAATTTTTCACTAGCAATCGCATCAGTCGTATTTATCTTAATGAATTAGGTGAAAGTGGATCACTGCCAGTTGGAATTGCTACCATGAAGTTAGTTATCGATGAAGAGGATACAGCAATTACATCTGCTAGGCAGTTAATAAACAGAACCCAGCAAGAAATTAACATTGAACCACAACGGCGGCAGTTACTAGAATTGATAGAGACAATTTTGGTTTACAAGTTTCCAACGATGAGTCGAGAGGAGATTGAAGGTATGTTTGGGTTAAGTGATTTGAAACAAACACGAGTTTATCAAGAAGGCAAGGAAGAAGGAGCGCTGAAAGAAAAGTTTAGAATGATACCTTTGTTGTTGAGATTAGGATTGAGTTATGAAGAAACAGCGAAAGAGTTAGGTTTGAGTTTAGAAGAGGTTCAGCAAGAAATGCAAAAACAACCTCTAAGTGAGGATACGTAACCGACAATTAGCACTGCTCACAGATACCTCTCAATA
>CAZZZY010000810.1:0-3205 GCA_964658545.1 uncultured Acetobacteraceae bacterium
ATTGGGAATTGGGAATTGGAATACAAAGAAAATAACTCTAACTTCTGCCTCCTGCGTCCTGCCCCCTGCCTACTCATGACAAAACCAATGGAAGTCCGCAATCCCCGAACTGGCAAATTTGACTACATAATTATCCCGCCACCCCCAAGGTTGCTGGCACAGCAATGTAAGCGCACGCGCCGGATGCAAGTTCGCTGGCAGCAGTTGGGTTTAGAGGGGAGAATTGAAGCTTTACAACAGTGGAAACAAGCGATAGGATCAGGGCGCGATCGCTTAACGGAAGCTTTGGTAAATGATACGGGAAGATTGTCAACCTCGGTATTAGAAATAGACTCTTTCCTTTCTAGTATCGATCGCTGGTGTAAGTTAGCACCGGAATTGCTGCAAGACTCTGCAAAAAACACAGCAATTCCGTTTATCGCCTTGCAACAAACATCCGTTCCTTACCCCCTAGTTGGGATAATTAGCCCGTGGAATTTTCCACTGTTGCTGTCTACCATTGACACCATTCCGGCATTGCTGGCGGGTTGTGCCGTCATTGTTAAACCCAGTGAAATTGCTCCCCGCTTCGTCGCACCACTGACAACAGCACTCAACGCTGTCCCAAAATTGCGCGATGTCTTAACTTTTGTTGAAGGAGCAGATGCAACCGGCTCAATGTTGATTGACAATGTAGATTTAGTGTGCTTCAGGGGTAGTGTAGCCACAGGGCGAAAAGTAGTAGAAGCGGCTGCTAAACGGTTTATTCCAGCTTTTTTGGAATTAGGAGGAAAAGATCCTGCGATCGTTTTAGAATCAGCTAATTTAGAATTAGCAACCTCAGCAATCTTATGGGGTTCCGTCGTCAACACTGGACAGTCATGCCTCTCAATCGAACGGATTTACGTTGCTGAATCGATATTTGAAAAGTTTTACCATCAATTAGTAACCAAAGCCCATCGCCTTAAACTAGCCTATCCCACCGTTGAAAGTGGAGAAATTGGCCCCATCATTGCCGAAAGACAAGCAGCCATTATTAGCGATCATCTCGTAGATGCAGTGGAAAAGGGAGCAGTAATTCACTGCGGCGGTGTAGTTGAAGACTTAGGTGGGGGTTGGTGGTGTCGTCCGACAGTTCTCACCCAGGTTAATCATTCCATGAAAGTGATGACCGAAGAGACTTGTGGCCCCATTATGCCAATAATGCCTTTTTCTACAGTTGAGGAGGCGGTGTCTTTAGCGAATGACTCAATTTATGGATTGAGTGCTGCTGTTTTTGCCTCGGAAACTGAAGCCTTAGAAATTGCCCAGCAGATAGATGCAGGTGCTATTAGTATCAACGATGCTGCACTTACTGTCATCATGCATGAGGGAGAGAAAAACGCCTTTAAATTCTCCGGTATGGGTGCAGCAGGGCTGAAACGGTTCATGCGAAAAAAAGCTATTTTAATTAAAACTAACGCGACTAATGACCCTTGGTGGTTTGAGAATGAAGTATAAATACTCTCAATTAACAAGAGCAGCTAAAATAGTAATTTCTGTTCTCAGAGAGAATCACTGATTATTCTCTAGTCCGCTTAGGCGGACGAAAGTTTGTGTAGCCACGACTTTTAGACTTTAGGCATTCATCTCAAATTTCAACTTAGTAAGGTACACGCATGGCAAAAGGTGACAAAATAAACTTTTCTAATCCTAGCGGTTTCCCAGAATTTCTGCCTAATGAAAAGCGTCTAGAATTATATTTGCTAGATATCATCCGTAGAGTTTTTGAAAGCTATGGATTTACGCCCATCGAAACACCTGCTGTAGAACGTTTAGAAGTGCTGCAAGCTAAAGGGAATCAAGGTGATAACATCATCTATGGCATTGATCCCATCCTGCCACCAAATCGACAAGCTGAGAGAGATAAATCGGGCGAAACTGGTTCGGAAGCAAGAGCTTTAAAGTTTGATCAAACAGTTCCATTAGCAGCTTATATTGCCCGTCACCTAAATGAGTTAATCTTTCCCTTTGCCCGCTACCAAATGGATGTAGTTTTTCGGGGAGAACGGGCAAAAGATGGACGTTTTCGTCAGTTCCGCCAGTGCGATATTGATGTAGTTGCTCGTCGTGAACTCAGCTTGCTTTATGATGCTCAAATGCCTGCAATTATCACTGAAATATTTGAAGCAATTAATATCGGTGATTTTCTGATTCGCATCAATAATCGTAAAGTTCTTACAGGTTTTTTTAAGTCAGTGGGAATCACTGAAGACAAAATTAAATCTTGTATTAGTATTGTCGATAATCTCGAAAAAATTGGTGAAAATAAAGTCAAACAAGAATTAGAGAAAGAGGGAGTTTTCGGGGAACAGACTCAAAAAATTATTGATTTTATTAAAATTGATGGTTCCGTTGATGAAGTATTAGATAAGCTTAAGCATCTCGCCCAAAACCTTCCCGACACCGAGCAATTAAGCCTGGGAATTAGCGAATTAAAAACGGTAATTGCAGGTGTGCGTCATCTCGGAGTTGCCGAAAATCGTTTCTGTATTGATTTATCTATTGCCCGTGGTCTTGATTACTATACTGGTACAGTTTATGAAACAACCTTATTAGGACATGAAGCTTTAGGTAGTATCTGTTCTGGCGGTAGATATGAAGAATTAGTCGGTGTATTTTTGGGTGAGAAAATGCCTGGTGTAGGCATTTCTATCGGCTTAACTCGCTTAATTAGTCGCTTGTTAAAAGCTGGTGTTCTTAGTACCTTAGCTGCTACACCGGCCCAAGTGATGGTAGTTAATATGCAAGAAGATTTAATGCCTATTTATTTAAAAGTTTCGCAAAATCTGCGTCAGGCTGGAATTAATGTTATCACTAACTTTGATAAGCGTCCATTGGGTAAACAATTTCAGCTAGCCGATAAACAAGGAATTCAATTTTGTGTAATTATCGGTTCTGAAGAAGCAGCAGCGCAAAAGTCTTCATTGAAAGATTTGAAAACAGGTGAGCAAGTAGAAGTGTTACTGGTAGATTTGGCTGAAGAAGTTAAAAGAAGGCTTGACTAATAGACTTCTAAAATCTCTTTTTCTCTCTGCGTCCTCCGCGTCTGTGCGGTTCAAAAGCTTTTTATTTAACCACAGAGGCACAGAGAACACAGAGTCAAGAAGCAATATTGCTCGCTTAAGGAAAGAAAGTAGGCTGAAACCCTTGAAATATCGTTGTCTATAATGCCCAATGCCCAATT
>CAZZZY010000811.1:0-3202 GCA_964658545.1 uncultured Acetobacteraceae bacterium
TAAAAAATTGACTTTGGTAACAGAGTTTTAGCCTTAACTGAACCGTATTGAATTATAGGGTTTTGCTAGGTAGAAACTTATGACCCTTGAAAAGATGTACGCATCTCAACTGTATAAAACAGATTTCTATGGTTGGACTCAAGAGCAGGTTAGCTTGCTCAAAACTCAACAGTGGAATCAATTAGATACAGTCAACCTGATTGAAGAAATTGAAACTTTGGGCAGAAGAGAACGACAAGAATTGAGAAATCGGCTCGGAGTATTGCTAGGACACTTACTGAAATGGCAATTTCAACCTGAAAAACGTAGTAATAGCTGGTTGGGTACAATTCAAGAGCAACGTGTTCAAATTAAGCTGCTTTTGCAAGATAGCCCTAGTTTGAAACCCTATCTCGATGAAGTTTTCCTGACTGTTTATGAACTAGGTTTAGCTTTAGCAATTCGAGAAACTGAGTTAGGTGAACAGGTTTTTCCAGAAATATGCCCCTACACTTCAGAGCAAACTTTGAATCCTGAATTCTTACCAAATTTAAATCAGGTTGATGAGCAGGGCGAGTAATTAATCCAATACTATTAGAGCATCGATTCAGTAATCAAAAACCTAACCCCCCAGCCCCCTTCCCTACAAGGGAAGGGGGAGCAAAACTCCCCTCTCCTTACTAAGCAGAGGGGTTGGAGGTGAGGCAATACTGCTCGGTTAAGGAAACAAAGTAGGCTGAAACCCTTGAAATATCGTTGTCTATAATGCCCCAAAGAGGCTTAACCGAGCAGTATTGGGAGGTGAGGTTCTTCCAAGATTACTGAATTGGTGTTATAGCATTGTCATCACCGTAAACCGTGGCAAATAAAAGCAGCCCAGTAACAAGGATCTGAAAAGGGAAATTGTTGAGTAGAGTTTTCAATTTCTTTAATTCGTCTATTCAATTTAGCATACATATTATATTCACATTTCCATTGTTGATATTCGATAGAATCTAAAGGATATTTTTTTCTATTTCCTATAAGTTCTTTTTCTCTTGTTTCTACTTCCTGAAATATTTTATTTAGGTCTACTTTTGTAAATTCCCGTAGCTTAATTTGGGCTTGCTGTAATGCTTCAGGACGGTTTTTACCTTCTTGTCGCTGCTGGTAGTAAAAAATGGAAAATAATGCTGTAGCTAAGTCATTCACTGACCACAGAGTACTAACTACACTTCTAGCACCAGCACACAAAAAGCCTGTAGAGAGGGTGAGAATATCATCTGTTAGGGAAGGAGTACCCAAATTAGTTTCGCAGCAAGAGAGAAACACTTCTACAAGTTGAGGTAAACGCCAGCTTGGTGTCATCAATTGCCCCAAGGTGATGCTGTTGCCATGCGCTAATTTTAACTGTGATTCTAAAGGATTATCAAGGCGAGATTGGGCATGGTGGCAGGAATGAAGTACTTGAACTTGTTGTGCTAGCTGTCGATAGTTATTAGAGGTGGCTTGACTGCTGCCAATTAATCTATTTTCTGGTGGAATGTTGTACATTTGGGCGAGTTTTTCGCCTTCAAATCTGGCATAGGGAAGGTTATCTTCGGCATCTTCCACAGTTCCATATTGTAGAGATATATCATTAAATGTCCCTACATTATCGCGTTGTTGACAAAATTCTAAAATTTGGCAACTTGGGGTATAACGAATGAGAAATTTATCTCCTAAATATTCCTGATATTCTCCTGTAGGCAAAGCAGCGAAGGGAATCTGATGGAGTAACAGGTGAGGTACTAAAATTAATTCTTCTATTCCTTGAAGATGTTGGGAAATGAGTTCAGATATTTGCAAACGTTCAGCTAGTTCGCGGAGAATACTGTTAATTTGAGTTTCCCATTTTTTGTGATTATTTATATAAGGCAATAACCAATTCTGGTTAATCCAGCCTTGCAACGTATCTAACCCTTGTCCTGTGCAGATGTGGAGAGTAATTTGGTTTTTCTGGACGACAAAGATATGGGTGTCGCTGTTGGTAGTGTAGAAACTGAGGATAGCTGTATTAGGTTGGTCAATTAGCTTTTGAATTTCTGACAAGCTGAGGGGGTTAACTTGAATTTCGCCAGCTAATACGGGATCTTCGCGTCTGAGATTTTCCCAAACTTGTTGTTTTTGGGTTTCTAAAGATGCGATCGCTTCATTATAAGCTTCCCAAGCAGCGCGTGTATCACTGCGGTTATTTTCAGATTTATGGCTTTGGCGTTCCTGGTCAATTTGTTGTTGCAGTTCTTCATACTGCTGTAATAATTCTTGGACTTTTGGGGGGATTTCTTCGCCTTGAGAGAGGTTGTAGCTTGCCATTAAGTCTACCAGGCGTTTGGAACGCGATCGCTCTGAATATTCAAAGGCTTTTTCTAATTGTCCAGCGTTGATGCAAGCTTGCACCATGTTTTGGTAAACATGAATGGATTGTTCTAGAATTTCTTGACGGCGCGATTCGGATTTTGCCCAAGTGCGGCTAATTTCTATTGCTTCAATGGCTAGGCTATATCCTTCGATAGCTTCTAACCAAAGCTTTGCATTTGTAGCAATTTCACCTATTTGCTTAGAAACTGTCAAACACTGCGAAGGAAAGGCTGTGGTTGTGAAGACTTCTAGGGCGAATCGACAACAAGCGATCGCTTTATCAATTTTCCCTAAATGTGTGTAGGCAACAGCCAGATTATTTTGGTTTTTAGCCCAATATTCGGGAAAACTATCACGGGTAAAAACTTGGAAGGCTGCTTCATAATATTTTATTGCTCTATCCAAATTTTCTGTGTTGTTACCTATTATCCTTTGGCTGTAGACAATACCCAAATTTTTTTGAGCCATTGCCCAATCCATAGGAAACGTCTCTTGACTGTAGATTTGTAAAGCTGCTTCAAAAGCTGCGATCGCTCGTTCCTGACTTTCCGTAAAGTAGACGTATGGCGGCTTTAAATATGCTATTCCTAAATTGTTTTGGGTTATAGCCCATTCTCTAGGAAATGCCTCTTTGGTATAAACCTGCAAAGCATCTGTGTAAGTTTCAATAGCTGTTTCCAAATTTACAACTTGGTTGCCTCTAATTCTCTCACGGTAGGCATTTGCTAGATTTAGTGTTGTTTGTGCCCAATCATAAGGTAACGCCTCACAGGTGCGGACTTGCAAGGCTGCTTGAAAGCAAGCGATCGCCTTAGCGCGACGTTACCGCATGAAAGAAGCGAGG
>CAZZZY010000812.1:0-3201 GCA_964658545.1 uncultured Acetobacteraceae bacterium
GAGTCTTCTCCCAAAGGGAGACGCTAAGAGCGAACGAGCGTCGTGGCGCAGCGCGAGAAATAATACGTCCTTATTAAATCCCCTAAATTTATTTATGGGGATTATCTTTTTACTTTTTACTTTTTAAAGTTTAGGGTGCGGAATGTGGGTTGTATCAATCAGATTTTCCAGACTCAGGCTGATAGTAAAGGGCTGATTTATATAAAACTTGTTCTTGATGGGTTTCTAAAGTGCAATGAGACAAGGGGTAAGTTACACAAGTAACCACATAACCAGCCTGTATTTCAGTTGGACGCAAAAATTTTTGCTCACTTTGATCAACTTCACCGCTAATGAGTTTGGCGACACATACAGAACATTCGCCTTGTTTGCAGCCAGATGGTAGGCGGATACCAGCTTCTTCAGCCATATCCACAATATATTGATCATCTGGTACTTGAATGGTGCGATCTAACCCAAGTGTAGGATTGATGAATCGAACTTGATAAACTGCCATCTGCTGTTTCTAATTATTGTTTAACTGTTTTCATCGACAAACTAATCCGCTTCAGTTTCTCGTTGATTTCTAACACCTGTACTTTCACTACTTGTCCGACTTTGACAACTTTTTTCGGATCGTCTACAAATCTATCAGTAAGTTGGGATATATGCACTAAGCCATCTTGATGTACACCGATATCAACGAAAGCGCCGAAGTTGGCGACATTCGTCACGATTCCTTCTAGTTCCATTCCCACCTTTAAGTCGCTGATTTCCTTAATTCCCTCTCTGAAGGTGGCATACTTAAACTCTGCACGTGGATCTCTACCTGGTTTTTCTAGTTCGCTAAGAATGTCGCGTAGTGTCGGTTCGCCGACGCTATCGCTAACGTATTTCTTCAGGTTGGTCTTTTTGAGTTGTTCAGCAATTTGTGTCACCTGATTTAATGGCACATTTAAATCAGATGCGATCGCTTCTACTACAGAATAACTCTCTGGATGCACTGCTGTATTATCCAATGGGTTGTCACCGCCACGAATCCGCAGAAAACCCGCCGCTTGTTCAAAAGCTTTTGGCCCCAGCTTCGGAACTTTCAAAAGTTGTCGGCGATTTTTAAAGGCTCCATACTGATTACGATAGGCGACAATGTTATTGGCAACTGTTGCCGTAATTCCAGAGACGGAAGTCAGAAGTTCTTTGGAAGCGGTGTTCAAGTCCACACCGACGTAGTTCACGCAGCTTTCTACAGTGTCATCCAATTTCTTTTTCAACAACTTTTGATCGACATCGTGCTGATATTGTCCCACACCAATGGATTTGGGATCGATTTTCACCAGTTCCGCCAAAGGGTCTTGCAAACGCCGGCCGATGCTAATAGCACCGCGCACGGTAATATCTAAATCGGGAAACTCTTCTAGCGCTACTTTACTTGCAGAATATATAGATGCACCGGACTCATTCACCATCACCTTCACTGGTTTGCGTTCTATTGTTTGTAATACTTGCGTGACAAATTCCTCTGTCTCGCGGGACCCTGTACCATTACCGATGGCGATTAACTCAATCTTGTATTTCTCAATCAGATTTTTAACAGTTTGTGCAGCTTTAGCGCGTTGTTCCGCAGCTTGGTGGGGAAAAACCGCTTGGTACTCCAAAAATTTCCCCGTTTGGTCGAGGACTGCAACCTTACACCCAGTTCTAAATCCAGGGTCTATCGCCAAGGTTGGTTTCATTCCTGCTGGTGCAGACAGCAGCAATTCTCGCAGATTAGTTTCAAATGTCTTAATGGACTCTATATCTGCATATACTTTTTTCTCAGAAATTACCTCTCCCATTAGAGAGACTTTCATCAAACGGTTAAATGCATCCTTCAACATCGCCTGATAAAAATCCCGAATTGTCCGAACTTTGGTTTTAATTTCTTTCGACTCCAGATAGTAAAGTACCGTATCTTCATCAAAAGCGATTTCAAAGCTCAATATTTTTTCGGTTTCACCCCGACACAACGCCAGCATATTGTGAGGTGCAATATTTTTTACCCTAATTTGATAGTTACGGTACATCTCAAACTTGGTTGTTCCTTCAAGATAATCATCTTTGATGCGGGAGACGAATACCCCTTCTTCTAAAAGATAATCGCGGATATATGCGCGTAACTCAGCTTTTTCAGCTACTTCTTCCGCTAAAATATCAGCAGCACCTTTGAGCGCTTCCTCTGCTGTTTTTACTCCCTTGCTTTCAGCAATATACTTAGCCGCTTCTTCTTCCATTGAAGCCGTTGCAGCATTTTTGACATTTAGCGACTTGATGAATTCCGCCAGTGGTTCGAGTCCTTTTTCTCTAGCGATGGTGGCGCGGGTGCGTCGCTTTGGTCGATAGGGTAAGTATAAATCCTCAAGTTCGGTTTTTTGTAAGCAGGATGAGATTTTGGCTTTGAGTTCATCTGTAAGTTTACCTTGTTGGGCGATCGCACTTAAAATCACCGATTTTCGTTCTTCCAGTTCTGTTAAATAAGTATATCGATCAGCCAGTTCACGTAGTTGCACTTCATTCATCTCGTCGGTGCGCTCTTTACGGTAACGTGCAATAAAGGGAATTGTTGCACCCTCCGCCAAAAGTTCCAGTGCGTTTTGCACCTGATGGGGTTTGAGGTTTATTTCAGTTGCCAGTAGTTGAGGAATGTTCAGCATTAGGTGTCTAAAATGAAAATGCTACTTCTAAAGGTAATATGCTAGATCCTAACCCTGGCGCAAGCCTGGCCCAATAATCTGAATGAATAATTTTCTTCGAGAAATAGAAAATTATTCATTCCGACTCTTTTGGTTACTCCCTTACCTTCTCATACTTTTTTCACATTTTTTGGAAGAATAAAAACTGGGATGCTCCCATACTAAATCGCTACCTCTGGAAGTTTAATACCTAGAAAGCGCTTCATACATAAATGTACAAATCGTCCGAATAAAAATCTATTTAGAGGAAAGTTGGATTGTATGAAGTTTTTGCTTAAGTATATTTTTAGTAAATGAATTTTTGATGAAATGTGGCGATAAATCTACAACACGCTATTCTCGTGGTATTCTAGTAAGTAATTATATGTAGTAATAACTTTTGAAGTAAAACTCTAGCTAAAATTACATATAATTCAAAACAATCAACCAAGGCTAATACTAAATCATGTAAAAACACCTTGAATTACCTTAATCTAAGGTAAGTTGCGAGTTG
>CAZZZY010000813.1:0-3199 GCA_964658545.1 uncultured Acetobacteraceae bacterium
TCGTAATTCGTAATTCGTAATGACGCTCTCTACGAGACGCGAAAAGCGAACGCGGACTCGCTTTTCGCGTCGCTAACGTAATTATGTTTTGTAATGGGGATTTCAACCCCAACACAAAACAATTATGCCCTCTGGGGATGGGGACTTGACCCCTTTATTGGGTTAAATATGAATTTATGTAAAAAGTAGCTTATGTTACAGATTTTTTGCTATATTAGTCGTGTGAGAAATCCAAAATTATATATTCACTAAATAGAGAGGACTATGGTTATGTCTATCGCAGATAAATCTCGTGCGTTAATGGTACAGGAACATCAGCAAGTCAAGAATCGCCAGCAATCAATACTAATGCGGGCTGCACAGGAACTTGGTCTTCCTGAAGAAGCATCCCACTATTGGAATCCGATTCAAGGAAAGGTAGATGCTAACACTCGGATGATTTATGGGCCGAGCCACGCTTCCATGAGCTAAGTTTCAAGAGTTTTAAGATTGATTTTTTGAGTGAATAAGCTGTTGCGTATTTAATTTGTATGTGCGACGCGGGCAAGATGCCCGCACTACAATAATTTTACGTTTTCGTATTATACAATTTAGCTGCACATCAGCTTATCTCAACGGACAACTCTGGAAAAAAAAGCCACCCTAGAGTAGAGGGTGGCAAAACTTATTACAAGTAAGTACAAGATTAGGATTAAATCTTAATCGAGTAGATAGGGGTTGCTTGACGCAACCCGTGCGGCTCTACGCATGAATCCCACTGCTTTCAGAAGTGGGTGCTTAATTTAATTAAGCATCGTAGTAGAGGTAAAATTCGTAGGGATGAGGACGTAGTTGCAACTGCTTGACTTCGTTAGCTAGCTTGTAGTCAATCCAATTTCCGATAAAGTCTTCCGTGAAAACGCCTGATTCAGTCAAGAAGGCATGATCTTTTTCCAATGCTTGCAACGCCAATTCTAAAGAACCTGGAGTTGAAGGAACCTTTGCCAATTCTTCTGGAGAGAGTTCATAGATGTTCCTATCTAAGGGTTCACCAGGATGGATTTTGTTCTTGATGCCATCTAGACCAGCACAAAGCATTGCAGCAAATGCCAAGTAGGGGTTAGAAGTAGCATCTGGACAACGGAATTCTAAACGCTTGGCTTTGGGGTTTGTGCCAGATAGAGGAATGCGGATAGAAGCAGAACGGTTCCCTTGGGAATAAGCCAAGTTTACTGGTGCTTCATAACCAGGTACTAGGCGCTTGTATGAGTTGGTGCTGGGGTTGGTAATTGCTAACAGCGCTGGTGCGTGTTTGAGAAGACCACCAATGTAGTACAACGCCATTTCGCTCAAATCAGCATACTTATCACCTGCAAACAGAGGTTTGCCATCTTTCCAGATAGACTGGTGACAGTGCATCCCGGAACCGTTATCGCCAAAAATTGGTTTTGGCATAAAGGTAACGGTTTTGCCGTATTTCTTAGCAACGTTCTTGATGACATATTTGTAAATCATCAACCAGTCAGCCGCTTCGATCAACTTCCCAAAGCGGAAACCTAGTTCACACTGACCACCAGTAGCAACTTCATGGTGATGCTTTTCAATGGGCACACCTAATTTTGCCATCGTCAACAGCATCTCTGTACGGATATCTTGGAAAGAGTCCGTTGGTGAAACTGGGAAGTAACCTTCTTTGAAGCGTGGTTTGTAACCCAAGTTTGGTTTTTCATCTGTACCGGCTTTACCAGAATTCCAAGCACCTTCTGCGGAGTCTAAGAAGTAGTAGCCTTCGTTAGCGGTTTGGGCAAACCTAGCACTGTCAAAGATAAAGAACTCAGCTTCAGGGCCAAAGAAGGCTGTGTCACCAAGACCAGTGGAAACCAGGTAATCAATTGCTTTTTGGGCAATAACGCGTGGGCAACGGTTGTACCATTCGCCTGTGCGGGGTTCTTTAATGCTACAAATTATACTTAGTGTTGGGACTTCCATGAATGGGTCGATCCAAGCAGTGTTGGGGTCGAGTACCATCGTCATGTCCGATTCGTTGATCGCTTTCCAACCCCGGATGCTGGAACCGTCAAAAGGTACGCCATCACTGAATGCAGTCTCATCGATTTGGTTTTGGTACACTGTGAGATGCTGCCAAGTCCCTACTGTATCGATGAATTTGAGATCAATCAGTTCGATTTTTTCATCTTGAATTCTCTTCAAGACTTCTTGTGGTGTTGTCATTGTTACTCCTTCTCTACCGATTTTCTAAAGTAAACCAGAATCTACATTGCATCCTAACCCTGGTGATCTCAATCAAGCCGTGACACACCTGAAATATCATAAATACTAGATATTCGGGGATTTTGTAGCCTGTGCTACAGATATCTGGATTACAGGTTATATTAACCTTTCAGCGATCATCTGTACAAAACTGGAAAGTTCATCACAACTAGGGGTCAACTTTGGCATAGAATCCTTAAATAGTGGATAAATTGTTTTTGTGCCAAATCTATTTTAAATAGCACAAAAGTTTACTGGTGCATAAGTGCAGCCAAATAAATATCAAACCATAAATAGCAAGGATTGGGAGAAAAAGGAATGCGCGATGCGGTAACAAGTTTAATTAAGAATTATGACTTAGCTGGTCGGTATTTTGACCGGAATGCGATCGATAGTCTGAAGTCTTACTTTGACAGTGGCACAGCAAGAGTACAAGCGGCGGCGGCGATAAATTCTAATGCGGCTGGACTTGTTAAGCAAGCTGCTTTGAAGTTATATGAAGAACTGCCAGAATTGATTCGTCCTGGTGGAAATTCTTATACGACTCGTCGTTATGCGGCTTGTCTGCGGGATATGGACTACTACCTGCGCTACGCCACCTACGCGCTGGTTGCTGGGAACACAAATGTATTGGATGAGCGTGTGCTGCAAGGGCTGCGGGAAACTTACAATTCTCTAGGAGTACCTATTGGGCCTACAGTTCGCGGTATCCAAATTCTCAAGGATCTGATTAAGGAACAAGTGGCAGCCGCAGGTGTAGTTAATACTGCTTTTGTGGATGAACCATTTGATCACATCACACGCGAGTTGAGCGAGATAGATATTTAGATTTTAGGTGGGGAAGGTGTCTGCCCCACAAGAATTATAAATAGCGATCGCACTTTTGTCTGTGTTGGAAAAGAGCGATCGCTTTTTTTATCCAGGCGATAGCGCTGCCGTATTGCCTACG
>CAZZZY010000814.1:0-3197 GCA_964658545.1 uncultured Acetobacteraceae bacterium
ATGCCCTACCGCCAATTATCCCAGTTTTCGTTAAAAATAGATGTATCGGGGAAAGCGGTGGGGTTGCCATTTTGTTGCAAAAGCCGTTTGAGTGCTTCCAGTTGTGGCTCTTGATTGGGTAAGTCATCGACTAGTTGGTAGGGTGCGATCGCATTTTTGATGGCAAAACTAGCAATAGTTCCCGCAGCTGCGCCAGATGACCATTCAAAGGAATGGACTCGATAGGCAGCAGCAGCAATATGACTAGTAGCGATGCTTTTGCCTCCTACTAGCAAATTATCAATTTTCTGGGGAATCATTGCCCTCAGAGCAATTTGGAAGGGATAAGCTTGACCAGCACCACGCCTTTCACCTGGGTGTTCTGTATTACCAGGGGCTTCAGGGGGACTATTCACCATACAAGGATGGAAATCTATAGCGTAGTGACCAATACCCACAGCATCGGGGAAGATGGTAGAACGAGTCCGTCGCATTGCTTTGTCTGGTGGGACTTTACCATCAATTACTGATACTGCTTCCAAACCCGCAAGTGCTGCTCGTAGCCTTAGATACATATCTGTTGGCAGAGTCTTGGAGTAATACTCATCATTGTAATCTCGGCGAGAAATATCAATTTCCCAAATACCAAAGCCATCAGGTTGTCCCCAACTGGGGCGGCCAATGATGCGCCGTCCTTCGCGCATATAGGGATATTTCGATAAGCCATGCACTGTCCCCATCGGGGAATTTAGCCCTGATAACAAGCGGTTATTGCTTTGCGGCTGCTTCACACCCTCCCCTAGCTGTGAATCTGTAGTCCCAGCTACTAACCAGTAGTAGAATGAGAGGGCATTTTCTTCAGCATGGCGGAGGGTTTCTGTCCGCAGTCCTCCCATCCAGCCACCTGGGTTTAACTGTCCAGTAGCTTGTAACTGTTGGCGAGTGTAAATCAGGTTATCACTTGCGGTTCCAGGGCGGTAGTCGTTACCCCAAGTCCAGTTTTGCATGGAAATATCCCCTGGTGTCGGAGCATCAAAACTTACACCACCGAATTTTTCTGATTTCCCTTTGTTGGGACTCCAAATGCGACGATAGGTAAAAACTAAATCAAAGTTAGCCAGTCGGGTTAATTCATAGCTGAAATATGGCGCATATTCTAAATAAAATGGAGGTATCGTCTGCGGTTGCGGTTCCTTAGTTGCCTCCATTGCAAAGGTATAGGTAAAACCTTGAGGGCAATATGGGTCGTTGTTGGTGCTGGAAGCAGAGGGTTCCAGATAAGAACGGGCATCAATGCCTAATCGGTAGGGAACATCAGCCAGGGCGATAATTTCCCCGGTTTCGCTAGCATCTACGACGTACCACTTGGGAGCATCCCCTTTCATCGCCGTAGCCTTGGGGATAAAACGGATAATAGTTTTGGTAAATCGGGATGAGTTTTCGTAGCTATAGGCATCTTCAATAGTTTGAGATAAAGTGAAAGTATTGAGAGGTGGTGCGCCTTTTGGTGGTTGATGTTGAATAGCGATCGCACTATTAATTATTTTGCCATCAGCAGCGATTTCCAAATCCTTAATTACCGTGTTGGGAAACCATTGCAACTTCCCTTTGCCCTGCTTTTCAGCATCTTTGAGCATCTGGGTTAAAATATTGTGAGCATCGCGGGGAAGAAAACAAGATTCACTTACCCAGCAATCACCAGGGTTAAGTGTACCGTATTTGCGCCCAATCCGGTTTCGCAATTCTAGGTAGCCGCGAGAATAGAATTTGAGAGCTCGTTGGGTTGGGCGTTCGTCTAACGCAGATGTGCCTTGAGCAGAAATTTGTCCTCCCAGCCAGTCAGTAATTTCCGTGAGGCAAACCGTTCGTCCTGCTAGTAACCCCTCGTAAGCTGTGGCGACACCCGAAAGTCCACCACCCACAACTAAAATCTCGCAGTTGACACTTTTATCTGGGGTTCTCGGTAATGTGGCGATCGCGGAATTAAAGGCAACTAAGGTCGATATTAAATTGAGACCGATCAGCGATGTCAAGCTATAAGCTACTTTGTGTCTGCGCTTCATGGTTAAAAAAAACCCCTCCAAATCCTGTGTCACCTTGTAGACGGTAGCATCCAGCAAATGTTTATTACAAGCTTATTGAATTGGGCATTGGACATTTACGGTCAATCGATAATTAGTAAGTAATAATCTTTAGCTAAAACTGTGGTGATTTTGTCTCTTTTTCTGAAATTAAAAACTGCTCTTGTTGAAAGTACACAAGAGCAGTTTTTAATAGCAAAATCCAAAATAAGAATTTAGGCATCTTCAAGTTCAAATTGAGCCACCGTAACGGCGTTAAAAGCAAAAGCTAAAACTAATGGCATCGGTGACTGAAACCAAAAAGTAAAAAGAACAGCTAGGATTGTGCATATTACTGCGGACATCGACCAAAATCTTTCTTCAAAGGTCAATCCATTCTCAGCTTTAATCACTCTAAGAACATTAACTGGGATTGGTTCTGGCATTACCCCACCCGGAGGGAAAGCCCAGAAATTATTACGTCGCTCTACAAATAAATCTGTCCAGCCATTTTCTTGGCACCATGCCTCAATCCATTGAAGTGAGTAATGATTCATCATTGGGTTTCAGAGTTCGGTTTGTGGAAGTTATGTACTTGGTGAATGTAAACTCTTAGAGATTCCTGAAAAACTAACTAATAGCTATAAAATTAACGCTAATTATCCAACTTTTAAGCTTTGTTAAGCACTGGAAACGCATATAATCTGCGCTCAAACTTTGCTTTCACTAATTAAAAGATTAGCATTTGATCGGGGCTGTTTAATTTAAAAGACAATAAACTTTACTTGAGAATTTCAATGTCAAGAATTGTAAATAAGTCGGTAAGTATTACTGCTTAATAAAGCTCTTTATATCCTGAAATTAAAATCTAAAAATTAAGAATTATGAACAAATAAACAAGTGCGTAGCCCGCACTTCGACACCTCTGAGAGACGCTGTTCGCGTTCGTTCAGTACAAGTCCCTCAAGGCAAGAGGCTCTGTTACTGTGGTAGACATTGCTTTATTCAGCGAAACTATTTTTTTCGAGTTAGGAATTTAAATTTTTTCCATCATCAAGAGCGATAGATTATGCTCCTCGTCTATGTTCTGCTAAAGTTTGCTTGATGTGGCAAGTAACTTACGCCGTGTGCAACTTTCTCGCAGACCTAACCCCCAAC
>CAZZZY010000815.1:0-3197 GCA_964658545.1 uncultured Acetobacteraceae bacterium
AAAGCCCCTCTCCGTCTCGGAGAGGGGTTGGGGAGAGGTTCATCGAACTCACGTTCTTTTACCTCACAAGGGACGAGAACCGCTATAAGCAGTTACACGTATGCGCTCCCCTTAAATCAGTTATTAGTTTGGTTACTGATAAGTAATTAGGACTTGCGAAAAACGTATCCGCTCAGGGGCAATTTATGAATTGCCCCTACCTTAAATTCAGGGTTTTGGCTAAAGTTTTACGTAAATCCTACTAATAACTAATAGCTGTTAAAGTACGGATAAGCCAGTTATGAGCCTTTGTATTAATCCCGTTTGCCCTCAACCAAATCACCCGAATAATCAACAAAACCGCTTTTGTCAAAGTTGTGGTTCCCATTTGGAATTGCTAGGGCGTTATCGGGTGATATCCCTGTTGAGTGACAAAACAGGGTTTAGTAAAGTTTATGAAGCATACGAACAAGATACCCCGAAAATTCTCAAAATACTCAAAGAGGATCTATCAGGCAATGCCAAAGCAGTAGAACTATTTCAGCAAGAAGTGACTGTATTGGGACAACTTAAACATCCCGGCATTCCCAACGAAGATAGTTACTTTCAGTATCAAACCCGAAATGGTTTAGTGTTGCATTGCATTGCAATGGAAAAAATCGATGGGTATAACTTAGAACAGTGGCTAAAGCAGCAGCAAAATCAACCTATTTCCCAAGAACAAGCTGTAGCTTGGTTAAAACAATTAGTAGAAATTTTGGATTTAGTGCATGGTAAACAATACCTGCATCGAGATATTAAACCATCTAATATCATGATTCGATCCCCTATTGGGGAAGGTTGGGGGGATTTGGTACTGATTGATTTTGGTACTACTACTGAAATTGACAGAACCTACCCAGACCAAATCAGCAACGGCGACGGGATGATAGCACTTATGTCATCTGGTTACAGCGCTCCAGAACAAATGAATGGTCAAGCATTACCGCAATCAGATTTCTTTGCATTGGGACGCACCTTTGTGTTTTTGCTAACGGGATACCATCCCTTAGATATGTATAACGTCCAGCACAATTTATTGCACTGGCAAAATCATACCGTCGATATCTCACCCTTATTATTGAATTTAATTGATTGGCTCACAACATTAGATATAGAAAAGCGTCCCGCCAATGCCCAAGAAGTTTTACACCATCTAGAAGAAGTTGAACTTAAACTAACAGAAAAAACTCCTGAAAATTTTAATTTAGTTGTTGATTCTAAGGTCGAACAATTGCCCCCAGCAATTACCAAGACTTCATTTACTCTACATAAACAGCCAGAAGAAGTACCACTGCTGAAATTTTTTGTAGCCTTGCTAGTGATATTAGGATTACTTAGTATCGTGGCTTTAGTAATGAGAAGCTCACAATTTTCTGTAAGTTCAAATTATGGACAATCTGCCGAAATAAAAGGTACTATTGATTATTTTCCTTATCAAGAAGGTAGGGATAGTAAGGGAAATAAAGCCGAATTTAATATAGCTATTTTATCACGAGAATATAAATGGCTTTTAGGTAGTAATTTCCAGATTAAATATAATGATGAAATTATTAGTTTAGACCTTTTAAAGTTGAACTTAGAAAAGGAAGGTATACAGAATATAATGGAAGAGCCTAGTGAAATTATCTCTGTAGGCACAGTTTCTTGTAAAGGTAACATAGCAGTTCAACAACGTATAGCTCTAGAACGTTCTAAACAAATACAATTTTTAATTAAAAAGCTATTTATTAATGCACCAAGCGTCAAAGGTTATCGAATATTAAATTTGGGACAATTTGAACGGAGTGATTGTCAGGAAAATCAGGATTTAACTACATATCAGAGAAGTATCATAATCATTGGTGTTAAAAAACAATCAGCAGGTGTAATTCTCGATGAAGCACTACGGGATAGGTTAGAGAAGAAGCCTTTTGCTGATTTTAAATTAGAAGATTATTCTTTGGGGACGGTAGGAAAGTTTAAGACGATACCAAGTAATTTTTGAAGAAGAATTCAGCTATCCTGAATGGGCTAAACGCCCCGCTACCGATAACAGGAGCGGAGCCAATACTACTCGGTTAAGGAATTTCTTGGTTGAGGCAAGCAGGGGGAGCAGGGGGAGAAATGGAGGCTGGCGTTGAGTTTTGCTTCCCCTGCCTCCCCTGCTTATCCGAGCAGTATTGGGAGCGGAGCCGGAGACGTTTCCGTTGCTCCGGTCAGAATCAATGAGTGGGGAATTCACAGGGTAAGCGCATCTAATTTTGTAGTTCTGGATACAGACAAAAAGCTTAAAACTCTATATCAATATCTATTCTTCATTCCAAATAGGACGAATTGTCGTAAATGATTGAAAAAACATGAATCAAATAGCCTTTTATATTTGTTGACCACATAAAGATGAAAATGTCAATCCCAACCCTTGACTCCGTGTAGTAATTTTGAACTTATTTGTGTTTTGAGCGAACCCCAAAACTACCGTGTCAATAGGGTTTGAAATGCGCTTACCCTGATAAACAACTGAATCTATAACATCTGAGAATTGAAAGTTACAGATTCCTGACTTGGTATATAACAGTTGTCGGCGATTTTGTTTTTCACAAATGATTAAGTTGGGCTACATCTGGGAACACTAAATCTAGAAGTTTTAAGGATGTAGCAATATGGTTAGCACTCTTATCAGTATTCCCGGATATCGCATCAGTGAAGAACTCTACAATGGTTCTAGAACTCTGGTTTATCGAGGTTATCGAGATACTGACCACAAACCTGTAGTGATTAAACTGCTGAAAAATCCTTATCCGAGTTTTAGCGAACTGGTACAGTTTCGCAATCAGTATACCATCACCAAAAACCTTAACTCACCCCTAATCATCGCCACTTACAGCCTAGAACCCTACCAAAATGCCTATGGGCTGGTAATGGAAGATTTTGGGGGAATTTCCCTCAAAGAATATTTCACTGCTGTAGAGACACGATATATCGCGGATATACAGGAGTTTTTAGAGATTGCGATCGCACTCTGCAACGCCTTAGATGTACTCTATCAGGAGCGGATTATTCATAAAGATATTAAGCCCAGCAATATTTTAATTCATCCTGAAACCAAGCAAGTTAAGTTAATCGACTTTAGTATTGCATCTTTATTGCCAAGAGAAACCCAAACCCTCATCAATCCCAATGTATTAGAAGGAACACTT
>CAZZZY010000816.1:0-3194 GCA_964658545.1 uncultured Acetobacteraceae bacterium
CCCTGCTCCCTCATCTCCCCCTGCTCCCTTATTTCCCAGTCCCCAATCATTCCCCTAACTTGCAGATTTTTGTTAATACATTTTAATATATCTAAGTATATTAATTATAAATTTTAGTGAGGTTTCACAAGACCCCAGTGGTTTGCTAGATTGTAGAAGCAAATTACTGTGGGCTAGATAGTATGCCAGTTCAAATGCGAGCCAAAGCATAAGGGTGGTTTTCCACACCTAATGGTGCGGCTAGCCCCTCTGGTTGATGGGCGGGGTTTTCCTCTCCTACGTAGCACAATTGTAAAAGAGACAGCCGACTCGGCAGTCAGAAGTCTGAGCAGAGGCTTCCCCTGCTGCTAGCTTCTGTGGCTTTTGTCCTCTCCCACGAGGAAAGCACCTGTTGCTCAAAATTTGTCGGTGATTTTTGTAAAAGGTAAAGGGTAAAATCAGTTATTAACAAAAATTAATTTTATCTTCTGCCTGACCTCCGGCAAGCCGCCCTCTGAAGGACACTGCATTGCTCTTTCAGAGTTGTAGGCAAAGCCTTTCTGTAGGGTAGCAAGTGACCGTGACGTTCTACTGCCTTCTGCTTTCTTCCTTCTAACTTTTACCTTTGCTATATGGCCCGCGACTATTATGAAATCCTGGGTGTCTCTCGTGACACCGACAAAGAAGAAATCAAACAAGCCTATCGCCGTTTAGCCCGGAAGTATCACCCAGATGTGAACAAAGAACCGGGAGCGGAGGATCGCTTTAAAGAGATTAACCGCGCTTATGAGGTACTCTCAGAACCAGAAACCCGCGCTCGTTACGATCGCTTTGGCCCAGAGGGTGTGTCTGGTGCTGCTGGCGGGGGCTTCCAAGATGTCGGCGATATGGGTGGTTTTGCCGATATCTTTGAAAGCATTTTTAGTGGCTTTGCTGGCGGTATGGGTAGTCCCACGCAACAAAGACGGCGCAGTGGACCTGCCAGGGGTGATGACCTGCGGCTAGACCTGAAGTTAGACTTTCGGGAAGCGGTCTTTGGCGGTGAAAAAGAAATTCGTATTTCGCATCTAGAAAATTGTGAAGTCTGTAGCGGTTCTGGGGCTAAACCTGGAACCCGCCCGCGGACTTGTTCGACTTGTAGCGGATCGGGTCAAGTCCGCCGTGTCACCAGAACGCCATTTGGCAGTTTCACCCAAGTCTCGACTTGTCCTACCTGTAATGGCACAGGGATGGTGATTGAAGATAAGTGTGATGCCTGTGATGGCAAGGGCGCAAATCAAGTCACAAAGAAACTAAAAATTACCATTCCGGCTGGGGTAGATAATGGTACACGCTTGCGAATTTCTAGTGAAGGAGATGCCGGTCAGCGCAGTGGCCCTCCTGGGGATTTATATGTCTACTTGTTCGTAAATGAGGACGAAGAATTCCAACGGGATGGCATTAATATTCTCTCGGAAATCAAAGTTAGCTACCTGCAAGCGATTTTAGGTTGTCGCTTAGAGGTAGATACGGTAGATGGCCCTGTCGAACTGATTATTCCAGCTGGAACCCAGCCCAATACAGTGATGAAACTGGAAAATCGCGGCGTTCCTCGCTTGGGTAATCCCGTCAGTCGAGGGGATCATATGCTGACAGTATTAATTGATATTCCCAACAAAGTGACCCCAGAGGAGAGGGAACTGTTGGAGAAGCTGGCTAAAATTAAGGGAGATCGCACTGGTAAAGGTGGTCTAGAAGGATTCTTGGGAAATCTATTTAAGTAATGAAGCTCTCTTCTCTTTTAACTCCCGATGCTCAACTTGATTTACGCGGCACCCCTTGCCCAATTAATTTTGTTCGGACAAAACTCCGTCTGGAGAAAATGCCATTGGGAGGTTTGCTAGAAGTCTGGCTAGACCCAGGTGAGCCGATTGAACAGGTTCCCGATAGTCTGACAATGGCAGGTTATCAGGTGGAACAAATTACAGACTGTACTAGTTATTTTTCTCTGTTAGTGCGCCGTCCAGTTACTGGCCAATGACAGGGGAAAATTTTGCCGCAACTGGACAGTTATTGGGTACGGTGCTTGCTGTACAGGCTAATTTTTACCGAGTACAGCTGGATCAAGAGGATGGGGAGATGAGGGAGATGGGGAAGCAAAATTCTCATCTTCCTTATCCCCCTCTCCTCCTGTGTACTCGCCGAACCCGGCTGAAAAAAATCGGACAACAGGTGATGGTAGGCGATCGCGTTGTGGTTGAAGAGCCAGATTGGGCTGGGGGACGGGGAGCGGTTGCTGATGTCTTACCGCGCCAAAGCGAGTTAGATCGTCCAGCGATCGCTAATGTCAACCAAATTTTATTGGTATTTGCCGTTGCCGATCCACCTTTGGAACCTTATCAACTGAGTCGGTTTCTGATTAAGGCTGAGTCTACTGGTTTGGATGTGCTTTTATGCTTGAATAAAAGTGATTTAATTTCAGAGCAAGAACAACAACAAGTTAGCGATCGCCTGTTTGGTTGGGGCTATCAACCAGTATTTATCAGCGTAAAATATGGTATAAATACTGACCAAACAACCAGATATTTGAGCAATAAAATCACTGTAATTGCTGGGCCTTCCGGCGTGGGCAAATCTAGCCTGATTAATACGCTAATTGACTCTGCCAAGTTGCGAGTCGGAGAAGTTTCTGGCAAACTGGCTCGTGGTCGTCATACCACTCGCCATATAGAATTATTTGAGTTACCTAGCGGTGGTTTGCTGGCAGACACTCCCGGCTTTAATCAGCCGGACATGGATTGTATTCCTGAAGAATTAATATATTATTTCCCAGAAGCAAGAAAGCGGTTAGCAGTTGCTAGCTGTCGCTTTAGTGATTGTCTGCATCGAGACGAGCCGGAATGTGCAGTGCGGGGAGACTGGGAACGATATGAACATTATTTAGAATTTTTGGATGCTGCGATCGCTCATCAAACTCAGCTACACCAACAAGCCGATCCAGAATCTACCATGAAGTTAAAAAGCAAAGGCAAAGGGCAAAGTCAATATGAGCCCAAGCTAGAAAGTAAAAAATATCGCCGCATTTCCCGTAAGACTCAATTACAGGACTTGCAAGAATTATATCGGGATGAGGAATAAGAAGTACGATGTCTACGACGGGCTGTGACGCTCGTTCGCTCAAAGCGTCTCCCCTTCTCACATTGGGAGAGGCTAGCGCCAAGGGAGAAGACTCGCTA
>CAZZZY010000817.1:0-3193 GCA_964658545.1 uncultured Acetobacteraceae bacterium
AGGATGTCTAGCGATTTTAAATGGGTGGCTTATTTCCGCCGTGACGTACTAGCCTCTCCCAATGTGAGAAGGGGAGACGCTACGCGTAGCAAGATCCCCGGAGGGGTACAAGTCGGGGAACCGCAAGGGCGCAGTGGCTCCCCCACAAGAGTTATGTTTATTGCAAATTAGATGTTTTTTAGCTTACTTTGATTTTTTCTCGCCTACTTACTTGTATCTATAAAAACCCAACAAAATTGGTCATTTTATTATTACGTAGCTTACATACGTTTATCGATAAATAGAAAAATTCCTACAAATCAAAGTTATTCATAACTCGTCTGCATAACCGCCTCAATTAGGAATTAGCAACTCTAACAAGTTGTGTCTAAATCCTCTCAGCGACATAGCTTGCTGTTACAGTTTCTGTAACAGTCCCATTTTTCTATTGGAGCAGATGCAATAGTTAATCATTGACAACAGATCGGGAATCTTTGGCAAGTGAGGTAGCAGAATGAATCGACAAAAATTGAGTGATGCAAAAGAAAATTTCCTGCAAAGACGTTACGGTGTTAGTCTAGGCAGACGTTATGCTCTGGCAGCTGCAAGTGTTGTTCTATTCAGTGTATTAGGGTGTTCTCAAGTCGATAGTAATAAAAGTGCCTTGGCCCAATCTAATTTACCTCGTCCAGAAACTCCATTGCAAAAAAAAACAGTCAACACTGATACAAAAATAGTTGAGTCTAACAATAAGTTTGGCTTCAAACTGTTTTCACAAGTTTTGAAAGGAGATACGGGTGAGAAGAATGTTTTTATTTCACCTTTGAGTGTCGCTAGCGCCCTTGCCATGACCTACAATGGCGCTAGCGGCTCGACTCAACAAGCAATGGCAAAAACCCTGGAATTACAGGGAGTGAATCTACCAGACATTAACTCTTCTTACGCGGCGGTATTAAAGCAGCTTTTAGAAAATCCCGATGCGAAAGTGCAACTGAGTATTGCTAACTCACTTTGGGCAAATCAAGATGTTAGTTTTGCGCCAGACTTCCTCAAGAAAACCCAGGATTTCTATCAAGCTAAGGTCAGCAATTTAAACTTTAAAGATGCCGATGCATCTAGTATTATCAATAACTGGGTAAAGGAAAATACAAAAGGCAAAATCACTAAAATAGTTGAAAAAATTGAACCAAATCAAGTATTATTTCTGATTGATGCCATATATTTTAAAGGTAATTGGAGTAACGAATTTGATAAAAGTAAAACTATTCAATACCCTTTTTATATCACATCTAGCAGACGGAAACAACACCCAATGATGTCACAAAGTGGTGACTATAGATACTATGAAAGCGAAGAATTTCAGGCAGTTAGTTTACCTTACGGGAAAGATGGTAAAATCAGTTTTTATATCTTTTTGCCCAAACAGAACTCTAACCTTAAAGCCTTTTATCAAAACTTGAATGTTGAAAACTGGGAAAAATGGATGACTCAGTTCAGCAAACAAAAAGGGTTTATTCGCCTACCCCGCTTCAAAACAGATTACGAAGTTACACTCAATGATGCCTTGAAAAATTTAGGTATGGAAGAGGCTTTTAGTAGCAAAGCCAATTTTTTTGGTATGGGTAAAGGGAAAAATTTTGCCATTAGCCAAGTTAAGCATAAAACTTTTGTCGAAGTGAACGAAGAAGGCACCGAAGCGGCTGCGGCTACCTCAGTGGGAATAGTAGCAACAGCCGTGAGACAGGAACGAGAACCATTCAAAATGATTGTTGACCGTCCCTTCTTCTGTGCCATTAGGGATAATCAGACGGGAAGTATTTTGTTTATGGGTTCCATCATCGAGCCGCAATGAGGGGGCAGGAAACCTCCTGCCCCCTTAAGGTAATGTCGCTTCAGAAATACTCAGAGTGTTGTTGGCATTTGCTTTCGAGGAATCGTTAGCTGCAACGGATGCAGTTATCTCCCCAGTGGTGCTGTCGTTTGTCTCGCTACCAGGACGCAAGGCACTTAAGGCAGTCTTAATCACAACAGCTGTGGGTACTGCCACAATTACACCCAAAAGTCCGCCAATTCTTGCACCTGTTAAGACTGAAATTAATATCCAAACTGGATTTAAACCTGTAAAGTTGCCTAAAATTCGGGGAGCAATTAAGTTTTCGAGAATTTGCTGGACAATCACTGCTGCTATCAGCACTCTCATACCCATTGAGAAATCTTGCAACGCTACCAATAGTGTAGTTAGGGCGATACCCACAGAACCACCAAAGGGGACGAGAGCCATGAGGCCAATAGTTAGACCGAATAGCAGCCCAAATGGTACTTTCAGCCACAAAAAGCTAGGAATCAGGGCTGATGCCATACAGGTAGATAAAATCAGCTGGGTGATGAAGAAATTTTGAAAGCTCAAGCGGACTGTTTTGGAGAAAGGATCGCGAAATTTAGAGGGTAGCCATTCCACTAAACTTTCCCAGAGTTCACTCCCATGCTGTAAAAGATAGAAAGTCAAAACCATCGTCAAGAGAAAATCTAGCAGACTGGTGACTGTAACTACCGCCAGATTTAAAACTTGTCCAGCGATCGCTTGTAATTGTCCTTTGACGCGATCGTTGATTTGCACTACCAGAGCATCGAGGTTAATCGGTAAGCCAAAAGTCTCAGCTTTTTCGTTTAATATCATGAGCTGAGAGCGTCCAGAGTCGATCAACTCTGGCAAACGAGCCACCAGTTGTTGAGCTTGGGTAAGGGCCAGAGGGAAAAGTGTCACACCCAGCGCCAATAAGATCGATAAAGCTAAGAGAAATACTAAGATAGCGACTTGCTCTCGCCTCGCACCATGATGCTCCATCCAGCTCACGGGGTAGTTGAGCAGAAATGCTAGGACTGAGGCTCCAACTAAAATGACTATGAGAGAATGGAAATAATTAAAAAATACCGAAAGTGCCCAACCATTTAGAACTAGCAGCGGAACGAATAACGCGATCGCCCCGATTCGCGCTATTGGTGTGAATGTTTGCCACCAGTCGAGTAGCTTGCGTGTCTGCATTTTGAGCTGATTGCTGGATAGGAGTTAAATCTTTCTTTACAGCTTATTATCTCTAAATATACGAGTCTTATTCATCCTTCTAGTTTAGGAGTTAGACTAACCCAATGGATAATTTTGAATCGAAAGAGAATAGGGAGTGGGGGATGAGGGAGCAGGGGAGCAGGGGAGCAG
>CAZZZY010000818.1:0-3190 GCA_964658545.1 uncultured Acetobacteraceae bacterium
GATCCAGAGAAAAGCGTCTCGATTGAATTTTTCACCCTTTCCAAGTCTTACAATATGGGCGGCTTTCGTATTGGGTATGCTATCGGTAATGCTGAATTAATTAAAGCCTTACGCCAGGTCAAAGCTGCCGTTGATTTTAATCAGTATCGGGGGATTTTGAATGGTGCGATCGCAGCCCTAACTGGCCCCCAAGTTGGGGTAAAATCTGCTGTCGCTACCTTCCAGCAGCGCCGTGATGTTTTCATCAGTGCTTTACACCGCATTGGCTGGAATGTTCCTACTCCCAAAGCCACAATGTACATCTGGGCAAAATTACCCTCACCTTGGAGTCAAAACTCCATAGAATTTTGTACCCAGTTAGTCAAACAAACTGGTGTAGCTGTTTCTCCGGGTGCTGGCTTTGGCAAATCTGGGGAAGGGTATGTCCGCTTTGCCTTAGTACATGAGCCACCTTTGTTAGAAACTGCTGTGGAAAGAATTGCCCAGTTCCTTCATTGAATTTATTTTCAAGCTGAACGGCAAGAATTTTTTGCTTGTGAAAACCAAACCATCGTGGTTGAGGATTTGGCTATCAAAAATATGGTTCATTTGCACCGGACATTTCCCTCACGCCAATGCTGAAGCTTGGGGTTTGGCAAAAATCATTCTTCCTGCGGTGGTTTGCAAAGCACTGGTGACTACCACTCGCAGTTCACCACCCACATAATTACTGCCTTCTTCAACTACTACCATTGTGCCGTCATCTAGGTAGCCAATCCCTTGACTGGGTTCTTTGCCTTCCTTGAGAATTTTTAAATCAAGGTTGTCACCAGGTAAATAACTGGGACGAACGGCATTAACTAAATCATTAACGTTTAAAACAGGTACTTTCTGGACGCTGGCAACTTTAGACAAGTTGTAGTCGTTGGTTAGCAGTGTCCCACTGATTTCTTGGGCGAAGCGCACTAACTTGGCATCCACTGTGGGAATATCTTCGTAGTCAACTGCATTAATCAGGATGCGATCGGGATAATCTTCCTTAATGCGGTTGAGAATTTCTAGTCCTCGTCTTCCCCGCACCCGCTTTTGGTCTTTGCTAGCATCCGCTACTTGTTGCAGTTCTTGTAAGACAAACTGTGGCACGAGAATTTGCCCTTCTAAAAACCCTGTTTGTAGTAGTGCTTCAATGCGACCATCAATAATGCAGCTAGTATCTAAAACTTTAGTATTGGCTGGTTTTAGGGTTCCTTCCACAACCATCGATTCGACGGTGTTAGGATTAATGAATCGCAATAAACCCCGTCCGTGGGTATCTGCCAAATTCATGCCTGTGACAGAGAGAATAATACTACCGACAACTGCCACCAGTGGCTTAATAAATCCAAAATACGCCGGTATAGGTAGCAAAAATAGTGGGGCTAGCATGAGGTTAGCTAGCAATAGCCCAATCACTAAGCCGATCGCACGAGTTAAAATCACTTCCAGAGGCATTTCTTTGACTTGTGATTCGAGGCGACGATATGTCGTCTGGAAACTCAGCCCGATCGCACCACCAATAATCGCGGCAAAGACGGCAACAACTAAGCGTAAAGCTTCTAGATTCGTTACCTGATCTAACGTGCCATTGGGTAGTAGTTCAATGCTGTAGAACCCTATTCCCGACGCTGCAAGGATAAATGAGAAAATGATAATTGCGTCAAGCATGGTTGTCTTGTTTTCCTGAAACTGTGTTAACCGATAGAGTCAAGTATGTTTTATTTCATCGGTAAGATAGACTAATCAATAGACTCATCAATATTGACTTACACTAAGGGTTTAGGCTGGCAATATCTGCAATTATTATAACTAAAGGCTTTTATCTTAATATTTTTCATTGTTTCGTTGTCAAACGACAAAAATTTGTAAATAAACTACTTATTTTCATTGTCTCTAATTCGCAGTTGGATTAACTTAAAACTTTTCTCAAAATGAGTCAAAAATTTAGTGTTTCTGGCATTGCGAGTTCTGCTTATGTACATATTCCCTTTTGCAGACGGCGGTGCTTTTATTGCGATTTCCCGGTGTCTGTTGTGGGCGATCGCTTGCGGGGCGAAACATCTGGTACTATCTCCCAATATGTTGAGGTGTTATGTCAAGAAATTGCCATGACACCAGCACTTGGTCAACCCCTGAAGACAATTTTCTTCGGTGGTGGTACTCCTTCGCTGCTATCAATAGAGCAGCTACAACGGATAGTGGGAGAATTGGAGAAGCATTTTGGGATTGCAACTGGTGCAGAGATTTCTATGGAGATTGATCCGGCCACCTTTGATTTAGCCCATATAGCAGGCTATGGCAGTGCAGGCGTGAATCGGGTAAGTTTGGGCGTACAAGCCTTTCAAGCAGAATTATTGCAAAGGGCGGGGCGATCGCACTCAGTTGAAGATATTTTCGCCGCTGTGGAACTAATCCACCAAATCGAGATTCCCGAATTTAGCTTAGACTTAATTTCTGGGTTGCCGCATCAGTCTTTGGATCAATGGCAGGATTCTCTAACTAAAGCGGTGGCGCTTTCACCCACTCACATTTCTATCTATGATCTTACCATCGAACCAGGTACAGCCTTTGGTCGTTACTACAAACCTGGTGATACTCCAATGCCTACGGATGAAGCCACAGTCAAAATGTACCAGATGGCGCAGCAGGTTTTGACTAGTACAGGTTATGAGCATTATGAAATTTCCAATTATGCCCAACCTGGTCATCAGTGTCGGCATAATCGGGTTTATTGGGAAAACAGCCCTTATTACGGCTTTGGGATGGGTGCAACAAGTTATGTGCAGGGGAAGCGCTTCACTCGTTTGCGCAAGACTAGGGAGTATTACCAGTGGGTACAAGCTGGTGCTGTGATTGATTGTGATGTGACTCCCTCAAAGGAAGTATTGTTAGAAACGTTAATGTTGGGGTTACGTTTGGCAGAGGGTTTGAGTTTGGCGGCGTTGGTGGAGGCGTTTGGGGAAGAGAAGGTGGAAGAAATTTGCAGGTGTTTGCAAGGGTATTTTGATAAAGGTTGGGTGGAAGTTACAGGGGGAAGGTTGCGTTTGATTGATCCCCAAGGGTTTTTGTTTTCTAATGTGGTGTTGGCGGAGTTGTTTGAGAAGTTGGGGTGACGAACCGCAGAGGCGCAGAGAAGCCAGTGCGTTGGGCGGGTTCCCCGACTTGTAGCAACTGG
>CAZZZY010000819.1:0-3188 GCA_964658545.1 uncultured Acetobacteraceae bacterium
AACCGATAAATTTCCTTAACTGAACCGTATTGCTTTTTAAGGGGGACTTTGATTCCGGTTCATCCCTTAACCGATTGCGTCAGTCCCCACCTTCAATGTACTCATAAGGTGGGGATTGTGAGCGGGTGATGACGATTGCATCCAAATTTTTACACTTACCGACATCCCGCCCAGAACTGAAGTTCAGGGCTAATAGCGAAAGTCCACTTAAGTGGACTAAATGATCAATTCAGTCCACTTAAGTGGACTTCAGCTATGAGACTCGGAATTCATTCCGAGGCGGGATAGAAACGCAGTGCGAGATTTATTAATATAGCGCTTCTCGTACCCTGCGGGACTCCGTTGGAGAACTCGTAGAGTAGCCGCTAGGTGTAATACACTCTGACCTCACTTCCATTCCTCTCTCCTAATCTTACTCCCCTTCCCTTGTAGGGAAGGGGCTGGGGGTTAGGTCTATATTCCATGCAATTGATTTTAAAACATCCTCTGAATTACGAATTAAGCTAATCGTCATTCATTTTTCCTGAATGATTTGCTTGTAGTAAGGGCTACCCTACGGGTTCCGCCCTGCTTTTATGCAACTTAAATGCTGATTAGCTTATAAAGTGAAGCATCCTAGACGGAAGATAAAACTTCTATCTAGGATGCTTCACAACAAAAAATTGTTGCTGATACAACAATTAGGGACAAAATGTGATATTTAGACTAGAGCTATCAGCTAGCAGAAACGGTTAAACTGCCGGGTTTCTGAAGATCACCTTGCAAAACCACACCTCGCTGATTGGCATGGATATGACGCAAAATCTTGTAAATTGCCTCAACTTGCTCTGATGCACCTGCTTTCTCGGCAAGTTCCTCAAGAGAAAGGGGAGTTTTTTCTTTTTGTAGAACTGCTACCACTCGTGTTTGCAAATCGAGAATGGAGGCGGCAGCTTTTTTACCAGCCTCTACCCCTGGTTGATGGTAGGCGTTGACGTTAACTAAGCTTGCGTATAAACCAACAGCGCGTTCATACAAAGCAATTAATGCCCCTACAGTTCTGGGGTTAACTTGGGGAATGGTGACTGTAATGGAATCGCGGTGATTTTCATAAAGCGCTTGTCGGGTTCCTTGGAGAAAACCGGAAAGATAATCGCCTGTTGTAACTCCGGGATCTATTTCAGTGGATGGGCCTTGACGATCTTCTAATACTTCGACGAAGGTAGCAAAGAAATTCGCCACACCCTCACGCAACTGCTGGACGTAAGCGTGTTGATCTGTTGAGCCTTTGTTGCCATAGACGGCGATGCCTTGATGAACAACGTTACCGTCTAAGTCTTTTTCCTTGCCCAAGGATTCCATCACCAGCTGTTGCAAATAACGACTGAATAAAAATAAGCTGTCCTTGTAAGGTAGGACAACCATATCTTTTTCGCCCTTGCCATTGCCAGCAAAGTACCAAGACAGAGCAAGCAAGGCTGCTGGATTATTTTTTACATCTGGGACGCGGGTAGCGTCATCCATTTCTTTTGCGCCATTTAGGATGGCGTGAACATCAATGCCCTGTAATGCGGCTGGTACTAGCCCCACAGCAGACATTTCAGAGGTGCGTCCTCCTACCCAGTCATACATAGGAAATCTGGCTAGCCAACCTTCGTCTTTAGCTAGTTTATCGAGGTTGCTGTCAACGCTGGTAATTGCTACCGCATATTGAGCAAATTCCAAATTGTGTCCGGCGTAGGCTTTTTTAACTTCAATCATGCCGTTGCGGGGTTCTGGTGTTCCCCCAGATTTGGAGATCACCAATACCAAAGTGCTGGCGAGGCTATTTCGTAGATGATTGATGACGCGATCGATACCTGCCGGATCATTGTTATCGATAAAGTGAATTTTCAGGGGCGGGAAATCAGGAGCGAGAGCTTCTGCGACGAATTGGGGGCCGAGGGCGGAACCACCAATGCCAATGGAGATAATATCCGTGAAGCGGCTCGCTCTGGGAGGATGAATAGCACCTGTTTGGACTTTTTCCGCAAAGGCTTCGATTTGTTCTAGGGTTTGGACAATTTCTTGTGTAAGTTCTGGAGTTGGCGCTAAATCAGGATTTCGCAGCCAGTAGTGTCCAACCATGCGATTCTCGTCAGGATTTGCGATCGCACCCTTCTCTAGTTGAGCCATATCCGCAAACGCCTTGTCAAACTTCGGCTGCAACGACTCCACAAAGGCATCATCGAACCGCATCCGACTTACGTCTAAGTACAGCCCCAATCCCTCGTGGAAATATAACCAGTTTTGGTATCGTTGCCAAAGTGCCCTAGCATCCATAGGGAAATCTCAAATAAAGTGTTTTTCAAAAACCAGTTTAATGTAAGGTTATAGCGATCCCTGCCTAGCCTTATACAGTTTACAGTTTTCAGTGTTCCCTTAACTCCTCACTTTAAACATCTGGCATAGGGATGACACGCAGAAATTTCACAATTTCACCCCTGATTTCTATACCAATCAGGTAATTATCGAGGGTGAAGCGGTGAAAAATGCCTTCGCTATCAAGCTGTCGCAGTTCTTTTAGATCAGTCAGTTGCCACTTTTGGGCTAACTCAATAAACACAAAATCATATACCTGCTCGTAGGCGGCAGGTTCTAAATTTTTCAGGTCTAACAAAAAAGACCTTGCATAGCGCATTTCCAGGCTCACTAGGCGTTACCTTAACCAAAACTTGAGGGGCCACTGGCACAAGAAAAGAAAGCGCTGCTGAATCAGAAAAACATCAACAGTCTTACCGCCTCTTCATGGGTTAATATATCCCACGGTTGCTGCGATCGCTTAACTTGTTGTATCGCTTTGAGCATATAAAAGTCACAATGTAAAGCTTCGAGAACGTTCCAAATGTCTTGCAAATCTTCATCGGCTAACTGCTCGATTAAGTGATGCATTCTCAGTCGCAGCAAATTCATAGGTCAATTATTCCCTACAACTCAACACCAACAGTAAATAGTATTCCCATAAAATTAGCAAAGGTTAACGGCAATGTAGCACTATGGTCAAGCTACGCTAAAATTTATTCGCCCAGCCAGGAGACAAGGGGGACAAGGAAATTCAAAATTCAAAATTCAAACATTTTAGACATTTTCCGACGGGGATTTAAACCCCGATGGTTACTGAGCCTGTCGAAGTACTGAAACTGGCGCTACGTGTTTTGGTTGGGGTCTTA
>CAZZZY010000820.1:0-3187 GCA_964658545.1 uncultured Acetobacteraceae bacterium
CCCGTAAGGGCACGGCAGTGCTCATACGTGTCAACTTAACGCCAAACCCATAGCCAGACTAGGAATGAATTCCCAGTCTCATAGCAAAAGTAATCTAAATATGACTAAAAATTCTCACAAATCCCTAGTCTACTGAAGTAGACTTTAGCTATAGGACTCATATTTGATTTCTGAAATATACGTAGGGTGCGTTAGCCTTTGGCGTAACGCACCAGTTAACGATTTAGGTGCGTTAGGCTACGCCATAACACACCCTACAGATACTTAGATTTTTTCAGAAATCAAATCGCACTCCTATATTAGCCTTGGAATGAATTCCAAGGCGGGTATGAAAGCCAGCAAATAAGCCATCTGTGGCAAAAGTAGACACAAATGGGCAGTGCTGTACCCTTACACCTCTTGCGATATAATGTTGTACCGCATCTAAATGGGAACCGCTATACATCTGGCTCTAATTGGAATCATCTCGGAAAGTCTGCACGTAACTGATTGACAACCCGATCTAGTCCCACAGAATGGGCAGCTTTGAACAATAAACGATCGCCTGCTTGCATAAATGTCTTCAACCTAGCCACTAAATCAGCATGAGTTGCAAAGCACTCCGATGGGATACCTTCGGCACTAAGAGCCATCGCTTCGGCATCTTGTCCATCCACCAAAACCAACAATCCGTCTAAATTCAAATTTCGCACTGTTTCTCCCACTCGCTGGTGCAACTGTTGCGATCGCTCTCCCAATTCTTTCATTGCACCCAATACGGCAATCTTCCGCTTTCCGGGTGTGTCTGCCAATAATTGCAATGCTGCTATCATAGCTTCTGGTGCAGCATTATAAGTCTCATCTAAGATTACCACATCATTGGGTAAAGTAAATCGCTGCGATCGTCCTGTGGGCATATCCACCACTACACCTGCTTTTAAGGTTGCCCAATCAATCCCCAACACCTTGGCCACCGCTAAAGCTGCTAAGAAATTAGTCGCATTGTGACGACCGGGTAGCGGTAAGGGCAGTTGGATTCCTGCAACTTCCACAGTCTCGTGATCAATTAATTGCCCTTGAATATCCCCACCAGAAAAGCCGTAAGTTAAAACTGCTCCGTGCCAAACTTTCGCCGCCGTGGCCATTAATAAAGGATTGTCGTGGTTGAGAATTGCCACACTATCAGCAGTCATTTCGGCTAATAACTCACATTTTGCCTCAGCGATCGCTTCTTCGGAACCCAGTAATTCAATATGTGCCGTCCCCACATTGGTAATTACTCCAATTGTTGGACGTGCTATTTGTGTCAGTTCGGCAATTTGTCCCCTACCGCGCATCGCCATTTCAATCACAGCATAGTCATTTTCTGCGCCAAGTTCTAGAAGAGTTTTCGGAACACCAATTTCATTATTGTAATTTCCATAAGTTTTGTGAACCCGTCCCTTTATTCCTAAAACTGCGGCGATCAATTCTTTGGTCGTAGTTTTACCCACGGAACCTGTTACACCAATTACAGGAATATTAAAGCGATCGCGCCACCATCTGGCGATTTGCTGATATGCCTTGAGGGTATCTTTTACCTTTAATATCGGAAAACCGGGATTTTCGTATTCAAAATCTACAATTGCAGCTATTGCACCCTTTGCGATCGCAGTTGGCACAAATTCATGTCCATCAAATTTATCGCCTCGCAAAGCCAGAAATACTTCACCCGGCTTTAGGGTACGGCTATCTGTTTGGATACCGCTACTTACTTGTGTTAGAGCAGTTTCAGATAAGTTGATAGGACTGGCCAAAATAACTTTAACTAGTTGGGTTAGGGTGGCAGAACAACGCATAAGTAATTTACAATTTAAAGTTCAAAATTATAAAATCGAATTATGACACAATCCTGTGTTGAACAACAAGATTTCAGGATTGATGTAATGAAACCTAGATCCCTATTTGTTAAGGGGTTGGGGGATATCTTGGGCGTAATTCCTAGATTTGCGACTTCTCAAAAAAGGCGCGAATCTAAGCCTAGTCACAATAACACCAAAAATAGTGCCAAAGAAGCCTAACTTCTTTGGCACACTTTGTTTATAAGCTATTTATATAGTTTAGTGAAGCATATATTCTATTGCCCTATCCCCGGTTTTTAATTAGGATTACTTGCACAATTTGTATTGCTATCTCACTAGAAACACCTAAAGCTTGATATAGATCCTTTAAGAAGTTTTTTTCTTCTTCAGCTATGATCCCTTCAGCTAAGACGAAATCAGTAGCTACGGCAAAGGCTGCTTCTCGCAAGTCTTGAGATAGAGAATCTTTTGCTGCATTAAATAAAGTATTAAAACCATCACCCTGGAGAATGCCCAATATCTTGTCAAACAGCCTATCCATCATCTCATGGGGATAATCTTTAAAAAGTTTCATCCGAGACAGCACAAAAGTGATAAAATTTTCTTGCTCAACAGAAAGATAACCGTCTGACGCTGTTGCCATCAGAACAATGACAGCAAAGGCTTCCGCTGGATTGAGTGCTGCTTGGGTTTGGCTTTCTGTACCCAAAACAGCGTCGAATAGACCCATATAGTAACTCCTTGGTTAGAGTCTCAATAGCGTTACAGTTACCTGTGTGTTTGGTAGATTTACAGGTAAGACTGCAACGCTGCGAGACTTTCATGCTTTAGTATTCCCAAGATTTCTCCACGGCGAACACTTGCACCCAATGGTTTTTGGCAAGGACTACACTGCCATCTGTAAACTTAGCGTTCTCCTGCCTTTTCTATTGTTTCAATTACCGCCAAACCTATACCAGAAGCTGCTAGTAACAGTACTACTGATATTAAATAAGCATTTGTCAGCATCCGTAGGGCTTCATCGAAAAAAATGTAGGTGGTCATTGCTTCACCTTTTGAACTTTGTGCTGCTAGTGTTTTTTATTTCTCCACACCCCGATAGGTGAATTTCGCTGAGAAACTGCTAGCAATTGCATCTTAACAAAACTTTAGCTCTTTCAGAACATTGTTCAAACTATTTATTTCTGAAGATTTGATGAAATTGAGAAAATTAGTCATTGGGTATGGGGCATTGGGCATTGAGCATTGGGCACTGTTATTCTTCTCGTACCCCTCCGCCCCTCCTGCTCCCATGTTCAAGAAACCTCTCCCTGGTTTTGCGTAGTAAAACCAGGGAGAGGTTTCAATATTGGCGCTAATTAGGCGGT
>CAZZZY010000821.1:0-3179 GCA_964658545.1 uncultured Acetobacteraceae bacterium
AACGGTCTGAACGCGAACAGCGTTCCCGTTCGCGGTAGCGTTGCTCCCGCAAAGGGTAGCCCCTAAATTTATTTATGGGGATTATCTTTTTACTTTTTAACAAATCTACGTTCATTTGAGCAAATAACAAACAGGACTTACATCTGTGTAAGTCCTTGTTTTACTTTCATGCCGATATTAACTGAGAGTTTCAGTTATTGTTTTATGGCTTTTTAACAGCTTCAACTTTTGCTTCCACCTTCACCGTCTTCACACCTTGAACTTCCTTCGCCAAGGTTTCAGCTTTCTGGAGTTCTTGTTTAGAAACTGCTGTGCCTTTAAGGATAATTTCACCCTCTTTGTTTTCAACTTGTAACTTATTGCCTGGTAAGCCTTTGTTCAACTTTGTACTAACTTCGGTTTTTAAGTCGCTCTTAACTTTTGTTGCTGCCGTTTTTTCAGAATCGGTTTTAACTTTAGTATCTGTGCTAGCTGCTAAAGGAGTCGTTTCTGTTCCTGGAATTGTGGCAGTTTCATTTGTCTGAGAAGCTGGTTTTGCTGGTGCTTGAGCGGCTTCATTAGTAGTGCTAGGAGTTTCCGAAGAACCAGTTTTAGGAGCCTCTTGGCAGCCAAAAGTACCAACTACCAAAATGCTACTAACTATTAATGGAATGAGCTTTTTCATTATCTATCTCCGAATTGAGTATTTGAAGCGATTAGTTGAGGTGTGTCATGGTGAGGAGCAGATGTTAAAAAGCAATTAAAGATGAAGTGGCAAAAGTTCCCAAGCAATTACTCAGGTTCTTGAAAACTGAAACCTGGACGATTTCTTAAGGCCAAGATTTTGCAGCCATTTTTGAAAAGCGCCAATTCAATTTTCTTGACGGCTGCTAATCAGTGTAGCTCTTTGTCAACTTAGTGTAGATGCTAAGGAGCTTTTTTTGAAGGTAGACTATGCAGCCTGACAGTAGTGACTCGATATTATCAGATTTGAGGCAAGTTTGGCGATGTTTACGCCTACGCAACTCAAAAATTCGGTGTTTTTGGAATACTGTGCCAGCAAAATTACCAACAAAATGTTACTTTATAAAACTATGGCTTGTTTACAATGCCCTAAATAATCAGGAAATATTAGCCAATGCCGTATCTTACTTCCGTCCACGAAATTAGCGCCATTGTTGCTGAATATACCAACACTAAAATGCTGTGGATAGATACAGAAGTAGCTGACTATAAAAGTCGTAATCCCCGACTATCCTTGATTCAGGTGTTAGATAATCCTCAAGATATGAGTGGCGATCGCGTCTACCTTTTAGATGTTCTAGATCAGCCTATTATTATAGCTGAGTTTATTGAAAAAATCATGATGAATTCTGATATTGAAAAAGTTTTTCACAATGCCAGCTATGATATAAAACTTCTCGGTAACAAGAAAGCCAAGAATATTACTTGCACTTTGGAAATGGCAAAAAAAATTCCCTACTATCTTTTGCCATTACCTAATTACCAACTCAAAACCATAGCTACAGCACTTTGTAGCTTTAATAATATCGACAAACAAGAACAAACAAGCGATTGGGGAAAACGCCCACTAACTGAAGAACAGATAGAGTATGCTTACTTAGATTGTATTTATCTTGCTCAAATCCACTTAAATTTGTTAGAACTACAAGCCCAAGCCAGCCCCGAACCTGTAACAGAAGACTTAATATCACTAAATACCAGATATTCGCAACTTGAGCAACAATGGAAGTTGTTGAATTCAGAATTTGAGCATTTGCAAGAACGCATGAAAAAAGCCATGCAAGCTCAGAATATATCTGAAACTTCTTATCATAAGCTGACTAGTTATGAACGCACTACAGTCAAAGCTAGTTTTACAGAATTATCAAGGCTAGCACAAACCCAAGATATTAATTTAGATTTTCCCATCACACTAACTCAGAAACTCCAAAAAGATTTAGGGGCAAATCTGGAACAACTCTCTGTAGATATTGAAAAAACTACCTCTTGGCGGCTAACTCCCAAAACTCAAGAGAGTGAAACAGAAGATGATTGACCTCTCTCTGGCTTGAAAGCGTGGGGATTCTAAACTATTGCTATAAGTATCCTAAAAAACATTATGAACAGTATTTTCCTGTTCATAAATCTCTTGTTAAGAAGCACGTAGATGACAACAGCAAAGAGCTAAATTGATAATTTTTATACTTTATGGAACATATTTTATCCTTAATATAACTATTAAATGAACCTATTGCATATCAGGTAAATTTGTTAATTGACTTTAAAGGCCTATCAAAAGTTAGAATAACTATTGAGTTAAAGAATTAAAATTTAGATTTTGCTACTAATTGGGTTCAGGTGTTATGGCAGTTTATATTAAATTATGAGACGGCGTTTATTTAGACAAAAGCGAACAAGAGTAAATCAAGTATTTACCATAGCTATTTTTACTACATTGACAGCAATTAGCAGTGTTTCTTGTAGTAAGAATGACAATGTTTTGGTGACAGAAATAGGAGTCAGTCCAGCGAGTCGTCGTTCAGCTACAGCATTCAAAGGTGAGAAATTCTATCTTCAGGGAAAGAATCAGCACGCCAATGGCGATTTACAAGCTGCGATCGCTTCCTATAGTAAGGCAATTAGTCAAAATTCTCAATATGGTGCTGCCTACAACGGCCGGGGATTAGCCTACTTTGATTTGGGAGACAAGGAAAAAGCGATCGCAGATTACAATCAAGCCCTCCGTATTAATCCTAACGACGCTGAAGCTTACAACAACCTGGGAAATGCCCGCGCCTCACTAGAAGGTAACACAGAAGCAGTCAAAGATTACAGTGAAGCGATTCGCCTGAATCCCAACTATGCCGAAGCCTACAATAACCGGGGAAATGCCCGCGCCGCCAATGGAGACAAAAAAGGGGCAATAGATGATCTCGATCAAGCGATTCTCCTCAACCCCAAATATGCCATCGCCTACAATAACCGAGGAAATGCCCGTGCTGCCAATGGAGATCCACAGGGGGCGATCGCCGATTACAATCAAGCCATCCGCCTCAACCCTAACTTTGCCCCTGCCTACAATAACCGAGGAAACGCCCGCGCCAACAATGGAGATAAACAGGGAGCGCTTAAGGATTTGGAACAAGCAGCAAGCATTTTTCAAAGTCAAGGTAGCAATGACTTATACCAACAAGTGA
>CAZZZY010000822.1:0-3176 GCA_964658545.1 uncultured Acetobacteraceae bacterium
GCCCCTCTGCCCCTCTGCCCCCTTAAGGTTCTACCCAGCGTTCATCTGCCTTAATGAGGTTAATTAATTCCTCTACACCTTTGTCTTCTGGGACTTTTTTAATTTCTTCTCGACCACGATACAAAGAAATGTAACCAGGTGTTTTGCCAACATAACCATAGTCGGCATCTGCCATTTCTCCAGGGCCGTTGACAATGCAACCCATAACTGCAATGTCCAACCCAGTCAAGTGTTTAGTGGCTTCTCGAACTTTGTGCAGCACTTCTTCTAGGTTGAACAAAGTGCGTCCACAAGAAGGACAAGCGACGTATTCCACCATCGTCTTTCGCAATCCCAAAGCTTGGAGAATGCTATAGCAGACAGGAATTTCTTTTTCTGGTGCTTCTGTAAGTGAGACGCGAATTGTATCGCCAATGCCATCAGCAAGTAAGGTAGCAATACCCGCCGTGGATTTAATTCGCCCGTATTCACCATCACCGGCTTCGGTAACGCCTAAATGTAGCGGATAATCCATACCCAGTTCATCCATGCGCTTGGCGATGAGGCGATAGGCGGCTAGCATCACCGGTACTCGTGAGGCCTTCATGGAAATTACTAAGTTGCGGAAATCCAAAGATTCACAGATGCGAATGAATTCTATGGCAGATTCCACCATGCCTTCTGGGGTGTCACCGTAGGTAAATAGCATCCTCTCAGCTAGGGAACCGTGGTTTACCCCAATTCGCATTGATTTACCTTGATCTCGCAAAGAAACTACTAGAGGTTCTAGAGTTTCGCGGATTTTTTCGCCAATTTCGTCAAATTCGGATTGAGTATACTCGGTTCGATTGACGTTGGGCTTTTCAAAGACATACAACCCCGGATTAATCCGCACTTTTTCTATGTGCTTGGAGACTTCCAGAGCGATTTTTAGCCCATTGTGATGGACATCAGCCACAACTGGCACGTCTTGGTAAGTTTTTATTAATTTTTGTTTAATTTCTGCTAAAGCTTTAGCATGAGCCATACTCGGCACTGTGACACGGACAATTTCGCAGCCAATTTCGTGCAGACGACGAATACCAGCCACAGAACCATCAATATCAAGGGTGTCTTCGTTAATCATGGACTGCACTACAACGGGGTAGCCACCGCCGATGGTGACATTTCCTACCTTTACGGGACGGGTTTTACGCCGCTTGATAGTTGTATCGAAGGTAGGTTGACTTGATGTAGTATTTGAAGTATCTACTATGGGCAGAGTTTGCATAACCTGATTAGGTAAATTGGCTGTGGCTAAAAATATCAGATTTAATAAATCTCTGTTTCCCAGATTGCCACAGCTAGGGCTTCTTTGGACGATTAGGTAGAAAAAAAATGGAAAATGAGACAGGCATAGAAATAAAGAGCAATTAAGAGGTTTTGCTCATTTATAAAAATATATTGCTGAAAAATTATTTTAGCTGAGTAGCTTGAGTAGCGATCGCTAAATTTGTGTTTTCATAATACAAATATACTATCAAAGAAAGAGGATGAGGAGCGATCGCACCTATCACCAGCTAAATTAGACTTATCACCAAATTCTTTGACGCCCATGCTAGAAAAAACATCTACATTCCAGAAAGCTATAGAGGCGGTAGAAGCATTAGATCCAGAAGCTCAGGCTATTCTTGTGTATATTATCCAAAAGCGCCTCAAACAACAGCGACGGGATGACTTATTAAAAGAAATCGCGCAAGCAGAGAGTGATTATGCTCAGGGTAATGTCCGCCGTGGTTCAGTTGCAGATTTGATGGCGGAGTTGGACGAGTGAAAAATTTGGTTTGGAGTCCGACTTTTGTTCGTGCTTTTAAGCGTGTAGTCAAGAAAAATCCTGAATTACGTTCTCAAGTTGAGCAAGTTTTACAAAAAATCGCTGAAGACCCTTTTCAACTCAGTTTACGTAGTCACAAGCTAAAAGGTGATTCATCGGGTAGATACTCATGTTCAATTGATTATCGTAATCGGATTTTATTTAAATTTGTGACAAATCCTGAATCAGGAGAGGAAGAAATTTTGTTGCTAACTTTAGGTTCCCACCATGACGTTTACTAAATTTAGCATTATTTTTAACTAAGGTAAGCCTAATAATTAGAAAATAAGTACAGATTTTAGATGAACACCCAAATAATAACCCAACTACCTATTCCCGCACATTTTAACCCTGAAGAAGTGGGCGAAGTCTGGCGTGTACCTTATCAAGAACGTGCCAACGAAGCTGAAATCTGGGCAAAACAATACGATATCAAACCTGCATCTTTAGATAAAACCAGCATTTGCTTACTATTAATTGATGTCCAAAACACCTTCTGCATTCCTGGATTTGAATTATTTGTAGGTGGAAAATCTGGAACTGCGGCGGTGGATGATAACGTCAGGTTGTGTGATTTTATCTATCGCAACTTGGGAGTAATTACAAAAATTGTACCTACCTTAGACACCCACACAGCAACGCAAATCTTCCATCCGATCTTTTGGGTGAACGCCATCGGAGAACATCCCACTCCAGCAGCGACTAGCATCACCACAACAGACATCGAACAAGGTATCTGGAAAGTTAACCCAGCAGTTGCGGACAGTATTACTAATGGGAATTACGAATTATTAGAAAAACACGCTTACCATTATGTTAAGCAACTAAGTCAAGATGGTAAATATCCTCTCATTGTTTGGCCTTATCATTCTATGTTGGGTGGTATTGGTCATGCTTTAGTTCCATCAGTAGAAGAAGCGATATTTTTCCACTGCATTGCTCGTCAGAGTCAGACACAATTTGAAATCAAAGGTGAAAATCCCCTAACAGAAAACTATTCTATCTTACGTCCAGAAGTGTTGGAAGATTTTGAGCAACGTCCACTTGCTCAAAAGAATACACGCCTGATTAAGCAACTTTTAGAATTTGATGTTGTCATTATTGGTGGCCAAGCTAAAAGTCACTGTGTCGCCTGGACAATCGACGATTTATTAACAGAAATTAAACAGGTAGATGCTACCCTTGCTCAAAAAATCTATCTACTAGAAGATTGCACTTCCCCCGTTGTAGTTCCCGGTGTTGTGGACTACACAGAACAGGCAGATGCAGCATTTACCAGGTTTGCAGAAGCAGGAATGCACATCGTAAAATCTATCGAATTTGGGCATAGGGCATTGGGCATTGG
>CAZZZY010000823.1:0-3171 GCA_964658545.1 uncultured Acetobacteraceae bacterium
ATTCCGAGTCTCATAGCGAAAGTCCACTTAAGTGGACTTTCGCTATCAGCCCTGAACTTCAGTTCAGGGCGGGATGTTGGTCAACGTCACAGTTTCACTCTGACAAAAATTAAGAAGAGAGGAATAGAAGTCACGTCAGATTGTGTTGCATCCATAGACGCGCAGCGGCTACTCTACGAGTTCTCCAACGGAGTACCCGCAGGGTACGAGAACTGCTATAGATCAATACGCTTGGGTTAAGGCTAAAACTCTCATTTTTTTAACGAACCGCCAAGAACGCCAAGGACGCAAAGAGAAGAAAGAAATGCTTAACTGAACTGTATTGTGCTATAGATAATCACAAGGTAAAAAGATGGCATACAGCGATTTTAGTCTCGCTAAGGTGAAAAAGAGTTTTGACTTAACCCTTGATGAAACTCGTAATTTATTTGCTGATACAAAACCAGTTACACCATCAGAAACTCTCAGAACGATTTTAATTGATTACATTCCTTTAGCAACTGCGATCGCAACCGAAAAAGCCAGGTCAGAGTTTTTAATTGCACCAATTCTGGCAGAGGTCAGACGATTATTAAATAATCAAATTTCCCTGTTTTCTGGAAATGAATTTAATGTTGATGCTACTCTAGGCTTGCAAGGTTTTTGTGATTACATCATCAGCAATTCCCAGGAACAATTATTTCTTTCTGCGCCAGTAATGTTTATTTTTGAGGCGAAAAAAGAAGATATTATCGGCGGTCTTGGTCAATGTGTAGCAGCAATGATTGCAGCGCAGCTGTTCAATCAAAATCAAGGGAATGAAGTTGGGCGGATTTATGGTTCGGTTACTAGTGGAACTAACTGGAAATTTTTATTTTTAGAAGAGACGACTGTTTATATAGATTCGACTGAGTACTATATTAAAGAAGTTGATAAAATTTTGGGTATTTTATTGCAACCTTTTCAGCCTGCTTTAACTGCTTTTTAGAAGCGGTTTAACACTTTTACTCGTTGTATTACCCGCAGTAAAAAGTTCACCAATCTACCATTTAGCGGATCAGAATATGGAACTAATAACTCATGACACCAAGTCACGAGTGGCGTAGGGTAGAAATCAAAGAAGTATTAGATTGACAATAGGACATAAGCGTCTAACCAAGGCAGGTATAGGGCAATGGTGCGATTAAAACTGTGGCAGTGGGTAGTCTTAGCAATCCCGATCGCTTTTATCATCACTTTTTTACTGGTATCCGCAGGTTCACAAATTCATGCGTGGGGTATTAGTTGGATCTGGGGTGTGTTCACCCTCCTATTTGTTGGCTGGCGCTGGCTACTGGTAAAATGGACTCAACCTGCTGTTAAGCAAGTGGAAGCTGTATTAGCCCAAGTCCAAGAAGAATTAGAATCGGCAGCAGAAGATACAGTAAGAACACCAGTAGGAAGTGATGTCACTAAGCTTGGAGAAACCGCACTCCAAGAAATTCTGCAAGCGGCACAAAACGATCGCCCGATTTGGGAAGACTGGCAAAGTTTTTGGACGCGATGCCAGGATTTAGTTGTAGCGATCGCTCATATCTACAATCCTCAAATTCAATATCCTCTGCTGAATATTTATGTCCCCCAAGCTTACGGGCTGATTCGGGGAACGGTGGATGATGTGGATCAGTGGATGCAAAAGTTATCCCCAATCCTCAATCAGGTAACGGTTGGACAAGCATACCAAGCATACGAGGTCTACCGGAAGTTAGAGCCATCGGCTCGGAAATTCTGGAAAGCTTGGAACTGGGCACAGTGGCTCTTAAATCCGGTGGCGGCAGTGGCAAAACAAGCCAGTCAGGGTTCTAGTAACCAAGCAACTCAGCAATTATTGGGGAATTTGAGTCAGTTATTCCGGGAAGCTGTCCTGAGAAACTTATGCCGACAGGCGATCGCTCTCTACGGAGGTAGCACATTACCAGTTTCAGCAACCGTAGTATCCACACCGACTTTACCCAAGGCAAAAACCCAAACACTCCGAGAAATCTTGACTCAAACTCAACCAGCCGAGGCTGTTGAGCAAAAACCTGTGAATATTCTGCTGCTGGGGCGCACGGGGTCGGGCAAAAGTAGCCTGATTAACACACTATTTCAGGCGGATCTCGCAGCCGTTGATGTTTTGCCCAGTACCGATCGCATTCAAAATTATCAATGGCAGACTCAAAGTGGGGAAACACTGACGCTTTTGGATACCCCTGGGTATGAACAAGTCAACCGTGCTGATCTGCGAAACATGGTGCTTGATTATGCTATCAATGCAGATTTGCTGCTATTAGTCACCCCCGCCCTCGATCCTGCCCTGCAAATGGATGTGGACTTTTTGCAAGACATCAAAGCAGAAGTTGCAGATTTACCTGCGATCGCGATCGTCACTCAAGTAGATCGTCTGCGTCCTATCCGCGAGTGGCAACCGCCTTATGATTGGGAGTGGGGCGATCACCCAAAAGAAATTGCCATTCGGGAAGCTACTGAATATCGCGCCAAACTGCTAGAAAACTTCTGTAATCTAGTGCTACCCGTGGTTACAGGTGACAGCAAAACAGGTCGAGTTGCTTGGGGAGTGGAAGCGCTTTCACTGGGATTAGTGGATGCGATCGCGCCTACCAAGCAACTCCGTCTCGCCCGCTTTTTGCGTAACCTCGAAGTCCGTACCGTCGCTACGGCCAAGATCATTGACCATTACACCTTCCAAATGGCGACAACACAGGGACTAACGGCATTGCTCAAAAGTCCCGTCCTTCAGTTTATTTCTACTCTATCAACTGGATCTCCAACCTTAGCCTATATGCTGGCAGAGCAAATTCCTGTGGAACAGTTGCCGATTGTGATTGGTAAACTCCAAATGGGATATGAGCTTTTCTCGCTCTTGAATACAGCTAACCCTAACTCGCTCAACTTTGAATTGCTATCCCTCTGGCCACTACTGCTAGAAAACTCCGCTTCACCCGATCGCAATGCCTGGGCATTTGGTCACGCCCTAGTGGAGTACTGGACTCAGAATTTAACGGTTGAACAACTCCGGGAGCGATTTGATTATTATCTATCGATACCCTAAAGTGTCACACTCCGAATTTTCGGCTTTTGGATATGAAAAATAAAAGACTAAGTACAGCTTTGCGTAAAATCGTGGCGAATTGAGGCTGAAAATTTAAACGC
>CAZZZY010000824.1:0-3165 GCA_964658545.1 uncultured Acetobacteraceae bacterium
AGCAGTGGAATATTTTGCATAACCTCACACAACCCAGAGATACAATCCTTGAAAGCGACTTTAGCCCAAATATAAATAAGATTTTATGTCTAATATTAAACGCCGTCATTTTCTGCAATTTTCCGCTTCTACTCTCGCAACATTGGGTTTAAGCCAGTTGGATATTATGCAGCAAGGCGAACGCATGAGCCAAGTTCTCGCCCAAAGCACACCCCGTAAACTGGCGCTACTCGTGGGAATCAATGAGTATTCTGATCCAATCCCAGCTTTAAAAGGTTGTGTAAATGACGTAATGTTGCAGAAAGAGTTATTAATTTACCGCTTTGGCTTTAAACCAGAGGATATCCGCATCTTGACGGATAAACAAGCTACCCGTCAAGGTATCCTCACAGCCTTTGAAGAACATTTGATTAAGCAAGCTAAACCTGGAGATGTGGTAGTATTCCACTATTCTGGGCATGGTTCACAAGTAGAAGATCGCGATCGCGATTCACCAGATGGACTCAACAGCACTTTTGTTCCCATCGATAGCGAATATTCAGTCGTTGGTGGCCCAGTTCAAGACATTATGGGACACACGCTGTTTTTACTCATGTCTGCATTGAAAACAGATAACGTTACTGTTGTATTAGATAGTTGTCATTCTGGTGGTGGTACACGGGGGAATTTGCGGGTGCGATCGCGCGATGGTGGGCCGAAGTGGCAACCGAGTCAAGTAGAACTCGATTATCAGCGACAATGGTTAGGAAAACTCGGACTTTCACAACAAAAATTTATCGAACTCCGCAGAAAAGGAGTTGCGAAGGGAGTTGTCATCGCCAGCGCCAAACGTGAACAGTTGGCCGCCGATGCTTGTTTTGACGATTTTTATGCCGGAGCCTTTACCTATTTATTGACTCAATATCTATGGCAGCAAAGTGGGAATGAACCTGTCAATAGAGCGATCGTCAATGTAGCTCGGAATACGAAAGTTCTAGCGGGGGTAAAAGGCAACTATCAAGATCCAGACTTAGAAACAAATTTTAGCAAAGAGAATACCAACGCACCCATTTATTTTTCTCGCTTTTCGGCTCTGCCGGCTGAGGCTGTAGTAACTCAAGTTAACAAAGACCAAGTGAAATTATGGCTCGGCGGTATAGATTCACAAAGTTTGGAAGCTTTTAAAAAAGATATGATTTTAACTGTCTTAGATCCTCAAGGCGGTGAAAGAGGACTGGTAAAGTTAGGCGCTCGTCAAGGATTAATTGCCGACGGGAAACTCCTAACCACTGCTAGGGCACAAATCCAAATCGAACCAGGAACTTTATTACAAGAACGCATCCGCAACATCCCCAGCAATCTGACTTTAAAAATTGGCATTGACCAATCCCTCGACAGTAATACCGCCCAGCAAGCAACACAAGCTCTCCAGGCGCTCAATCGCATTGAACCCAAACCCTTGGGAACTGTTGAAGTGCAATATATTTTTGGGCGCATGACTGATGCTAAACATCAGCAATTACAAAAACAACGAGTAGCTAATCTCCCAACGATGGGTAGTTTTGGCTTATTTTTACCTAGCCAAGATCAGATAGTTCCCGCCTCCTTTGGTAATAATAAGGAAACAGTGAGTGAGGCGGTAAAGCGGTTGCAACCTAAGTTAAAATCGCTCTTAGCTGCCAGAATTGTCAAGCAAATGCTGGGCAATACTAATACATCCAAAATTGCAGTCACGGCATCCATGAATATCGCTGGCAATAACGAGTTACTTGGCGAAACTTTCACTATTCGCGGTGCTGTGAACAAAACAACTGGACAAATAAATAAACCAGCCCCTATACAGGCGATAAATTCCTCTGATTCTGGTGTCGCCAAATTACCAATCGGAACTGCAATTACTTTCCAAGTTCAAAATAACCAGTCTAGCCCTCTATACGTCAGCATTTTGGTGATTGATGCTCAAGGAGAAATGACAGTCATTTTTCCCAATGATTGGTCAGCCTCAGAAGATGCTGCATTAGTACAGGCAAAACAAAAGCAGGTGATTCCCCAAGCTGATGATGCCTTCAAACTCACTATCGGTGAACCCTTGGGAATCTCAGAAGCCCTAATCATCGCCAGTACAACACCTCTGCGGACTTCTCTCAAAGCCTTGCAGAAAATTGCTCAGTCAAGAGGACTGGAAAACCGCCGTGCGCCTGTTGCCGTCCCTGATGAAGTGTTAGATGTTACTAATAGTTTGCTTGATGACTTAGATGCAGGGACTCGTGGCGGCATTAATGTCGAAGGGATCGCTCTTCCCGATGGAGTTCGCGGTATTGATACCAAAAAACTCGCAGCAATGGCGATCGCATTTGAGGTGGTTCCTGCTCCTAGTATTTAACTAATTTCGTGACACTTTACTTTATGTCAGTAATGCACTTCCATCTTCATTATTGGCGATAGCAAGGAAATAAATAATTAGTGCCCAGTAGTGAATGGCACTAAGAAAAGCTCTAAGCTATGTGATATCAAATCCGGTAGCATCGAAGTGATATAATTGCAACTAAGGAATTAAGGGTGCATAGTCGCAAGCGATCGCCATGCCGAAAAAATTGAACCTAGAGCAGCATAAAAGTATAGAAGAGTTAGAAAAACTTTACCGTGGATGAAAAGAAGGTTACGGTCCAATTGGTAAGGGAGGTAACGGTTTAATATTACACAGCGCTCTAGCGATTGAAGCTGAAAAAGGTCAATCTATAGGTTTATTGTGGCAAAAACTGTGGAATCGAGAGCCAAAGCACAAGCCGCTAAAAGATGAAACCCCAACACAGAAGAAAAAAAGACAAGCAGCAGCCCGGAAAGAAGCGCGAAACCGCCCCTTTGAACAAAAAGAATCTTATACCAATTCACGAAAAGCCTGATACAAATAAAGCATCCAAAATAAATCCATAACTTGTAACAGAAGCAACAATTGATGTAGTTAACTGGTCAAGACGTTGACGGATAACCGCTCTTAATTCATCTAAATTATCAAAACATTCCCAACTCAAATTCTTTTTAATTTCTTGCCATAGTCGCTCAATTGGATTAACTTGTGGCGTATGTGCTGGTTGAAATAACAAAATTATATTGGCTGGCACTTTTAGATATTGACTCAAGTGAAAAGCACCATTATCTAGTTGAAGAATATGTATATCGTCAGGA
>CAZZZY010000825.1:0-3161 GCA_964658545.1 uncultured Acetobacteraceae bacterium
GTAGGCATTTGCGAGATTATTTTGCGTCATTGCCCAATTTTGAGGCAAAGCTTCTCTGGTGTAGACAGTTAAAGCAGCAGTATAAGCAGTGATCGCATTTTCGATGTTATCTGCCCTGTCTCCTTTAATTCTATCGCTGTAGGCATTTGCGAGATTATTTTGCGTTGCTGCCCAATCAAAAGGCAAAGCTTCTCTGGTGTGGACAGTTAAAGCAGCAGTAAAAGCCGCGATCGCAATTTCAATGTTATCTGCCTTGTCTCCTTTTATTCTATTCCTGTAGGCATTTGCGAGATTATTTTGCGTTGTTGCCCATTGTTGAGGCAAAGCTTCTCTGGTGTAGACTGTCAACGCGACTTCATAGCCAGTAATGGCAATTTCCATATTGCTGGCTTTGCTACCCAAGGGGAATTGCGCTATTAGATTGCTAAATTCAACAATAACTGATGCTAAATATTCTGCTTTATCTGCTGTTGCTTCCCCAAGTCTATTTGTCCCCCAACGGCGCAATATTTCTGCAAACACTCCGTCGAGTTTGTCTGTATTCTTTGCCAGCAAGGGGTAAACTACCTGGGAATTACCCCTACTGTCTGCGGTTGCTTGTAGTACCTCCATCAAAAATTGGTAATATATCTGTATCTCTTCCTCAGTGAGAGATTGCAAATCTACTTGATGATCTAGATTTAACACTTCCTTTAGTTGCATTGCCAAACCTTGCAACCGATTCGCTGTCTTCTCATCTCCGTGTTGGGAACACATCTGTGCTACTTCTTCTACCTTCTGCACAAAGCCAGCATCAAGTAACTCTTGGTTTGCTTCTAAAATCTCTGATTCTTCACCACTGGGGGAATCTAACAGGCTGCGAATAAGGTTGAGATAAGCTTGCTGACGCTGTTCGTTCATAAATAAAGGCGTGAGACGCAACTAGATCATGAGAATAATTCAACACTAACGCTCTAAATTCCAGAAAAGTGGAGAATTTCATCACAAATGATGTGTTTCTGACAATGAAAGAACCTCGTGGATGAGTGTTTTTTACTTGTGAATAGACAATATACTAATTTTGCGATCAGTAGCGGCTTCAGGTACAAATAGGATGCTTTGGCGTAGCCCAACCCAGCCATCGTTTGCATATCTTTGGGTATTACTACCAAACTAACTCTAAGTTTAAATATCGATTTAAGTGAATATTGTGTATTATCTACTTCAACCAGCCTAATATTTAAGATAGTTAATTAATATGGCAAAAGATAGATTTCATAATATTGTCAGAAATGCTTTAGAAAAAGACGATTGGAAAATTACGGCTGATCCTTATGAAATAAATGTGGATGATGTAGATTTTGAGATTGATTTAGCCGCAGAGCAACTTTTAGGGGCAGAGAGAGAAGGACGAAAAATAGCGGTAGAAATTAAAAGTTTTATTAGTCCATCGAATGTTTCAGAATTTCATACAGCCTTGGGGCAGTTTTTAACCTATCGGGATGCCTTAGATAAAATTGAACCAGAACGCCAACTTTATTTAGCTGTTCGCGTACCAATTTATGAAAGTTTTTTTCAACAAAAATTTATTACATCGGCAGTTGCAAAATATCAATTACGATTGATAATTTATGATGTACAAGAGGAGGTTATTCGTCAATGGCTGTAGAAAAATATCGGCAATATATTCGACATCTTCTTTGTGAACGGCAAAAGCAAGCTTCGATGCAAAGAAATGCCCAAGAGTATGAGGTGCAAACAATTTTCGACGAACAGCAAGACCACTATCAATTACTTTATGTTGGTTGGCGAGGAAATAAACGTGATTTTGGCTGTATTCTACATCTCGATATTAAAGATGGGAAAATATGGATTCAACACGATGGTACTGAAGAAGGAATTGCCAATCGATTGGTAGAAATAGGAGTACCCAAGCAAGATATTATTTTGGCGTTTCACGAACCCTATATACGTCAGTTTACCGGGTTTGGCAGTTGAGCAATATTTATAAGAAACCGCTTACGTTTACTTGCATTTAACCCAAAGCAAGAGGTAATTTATTAGACAATATACTGATTTTGCGATCGCTTGATTTCCAAAAGATGCGATCGCTTACATACAGGGCTATTTCATTCTCATTTAGCCCGCCTCAGAATAAATTCTGAGTCTAATAGCGAAAGTCGTCTAAAGACGACTGAGAAAAGATTATAGTCCGTTTTAACGGACTTTAGCTATTAGCCCCGAACTTTAGTTCTGGGCGGTTTATGTCTAGAACGAAATAGCCCTGCACTTACATATCTTTGGGTGTTACTGCCAAACTAGCCTCAACTTTATTTAGCCTATTCGCGTCATTACATCGCTATACCAACTCCGATCTTTACTGAGAATATTTGGTATCATGTAAAAAATTAGCCAGAATAAAAAATGATTGGTATGAATATTTACATCAGTCAAGAAACTCAAGAATCTCTAATTAAAGCAGCAGCCTTACAACAAATTTCTGTTGAAGAACTAGCTTCTTCTATCTTGAGGGAAACTATCGCCGAAAAGTTTGCTAAAATTAGCTCTTCTTCTGAAAATAAACCTCAATTTTGCGTTAATCCTCTCCCAGAAATGAAGCCTTATGCTTATTTAGCAGACCCGAATGAACCAGTTATTTCTCCTGATGATTGGGAAATAAATCAGAGTTTTTAGTCTCGATTCGCCAGCAGTGCGATCGCTTAATTATTTATATTACAATCCGCTTGGGTTAAGGTTAAAACCTTTTGCCAAAGTCAATTTTTTTAACGTAGACGCTTTCTGAAAAAACTCTTCTGTCAATGGTGGAATGTCAGAGTAGTCAATTCCTTCATCGTTCATTGACTCCAATGCTGTCCAGTTAGTACCAGAGGTATTGCTCAAGTCTTTGTCGCTCATTTAGACACGCTAATTGAACCATCTTTATTGTCCTGCATAATATCCCAATACGCTCGGTGTTAGAGAGAAAAACCTGATTTTGCGTAGGTTGGGTTAAGCGATAACGTAGGCACAATGATTTGGCGATGCCTGCGGCGGGCTACGCCAACGCATTTGTTATTTAGGCGATAGTAAATGCTTTGCGATTGCTGACTTGTGTAGAATACAGTACCTGACTTTTCCCGTTAAGTCTCAAAAAGCTTGCTCACAGAGGATTCTGGATAAAG